>JBAVMD010000765.1:0-2496 GCA_049689695.1 Chitinophagaceae bacterium
GCATTTTATTTTATATCTCATAACAAATCATTAATTTGTTATTGTGTAATTCTACCAAACCTGCATCCTTGCTTTTTACGATTAGTTTTTGATTGAGTAACCAAAAAAACGCAAGATGAGCAGTTAACACCATTGTCTAAGCCAATTTCCCTACTACTGCCTACTGATTTTTATTGAACGAGCTCTACTGACGTAAACATTATTGTTTTTACGCCTAACAGAGCTTTATGCCTACAAAGAAAAGTAGACGAGATTTAGTACTTCAATACATTCCAAAGGATATTCACTCTTACACGAGCGTTTTTAATTTTTTTTATCAACCTCTTTGTGATTTTGCGCAAAATTTTATTGATGACCCGCAGGCTGCACAGGACGTGGTGAGCGAAGTATTTATACAGTTCTGGGAAAAAGCCGGAACGTTCGATAATTTTTATAAGATAAAAGCATGGCTGTACACTTCTACAAAAAACGCCTGCTTAAGCCATTCTCAAAGGAACAAGTACCGCCCGCTTACCAACAGCCTGATTGAAGAAATGCAAACGCATGACATAGCATTGAATAAAATTATCTGGACTGAAGTTTTGCACGAGATAAAGGCTGAAGCAGACGTGCTACCGGGCAAGTGCAAGCAAATATTTGAATTGAGCTTTATTGAAGGCCACAGCAATGAAGAAATAGCCGATATGATGCATTTGTCTTTACAGACTGTAAAGAACCAAAAAGTGAAAGCATTAAAACGAATCAGGGAAAAGTTGAAAGCTTCACAATCCGGGCTTTAAAATATTTTAAAAAAAAGATCATCTGCGCGTAGTACCGATTTTCAATTTCTGCGTTATTAGTAAAAGGATATCGATCACCCTTAAACATCCGTGCTTTCATTTAAACTGTTTTATTTCTCCCAGTGAATTTTCGATTGCAAAAGCTCTCCAGGTAAAAATCTTTCCTATTGATTGAACAGACCTATGCTACCATAGGCTGCGCTATTACAATTACAACAAAAACAATTTTATGGCTAAGCAAAAAGGGATAATCCCCGTTACAGGGACTATAGGTGAATTAACATTCTATCAATCAGAACACGGCAATCTTGTAAGGCTAAAAGGAAAAGGCATTAGCAAGGAAAGGATCTTTGGAGACGAAAAGTTTGCTAAAACAAGAGATCATATTGCAGAGTTCAGCCAGGCTCAAACCGCCGCAAAACTTATAAGGACCAGCTTCAGAACCCTGGCCAATAATTCCAGAGACAAAAAGATGAATCAACGATTGGGCGGTTTTGTACTTGACGTGATACAGTCTGATATTGTCAATGAAAGAGGAACACGAAAAATAGCGTCAGGCGACATGCAGCTTTTAAAAGGTTTTGATTTTAATGAAGGGATGCAATTGCTGGATACAATGTTTGCCACTTTCAATACTACAATTGACAGGACTACCGGAAGGGTGAACGTTGAACTACTTTCTTTTATTCCGAGCCAGGCGATGAAAGTGCCGGAGAAAGCAACGCATTTCAGAGTAAACCTGGGAGCAGCCGAGATTGATTTTGCCAACCTCTCTTATAAGTACGTAGAGCAAAACTCAGCCTTGCTGGAATTGAACAACGAGCCTACAGATGATCTAAGCCTGACCGCAATGCTGCCCGCCAACAGTACAAATTATATACTGATAGGGCTTGGTGTTGATTTTTTTGAGCGGATAGGAACTAAGAATTATCCAATGAGGCCGGGAACGCTCTCCGTTATTGAAGTTTCTAAACCCTAAACGAGAAACCACCCCCGCCATGGGACCAAGTATGGCATCCCCCGAGAGCTCGCAGTATCTGCGAGCTTTTTAATATGATCTGATAACTACAAATATATTTTTATGCTGCAAAGTATTTTAAATGAAGACTGGGCTGATTACGATAATAAAAAAATAAAAGACATCAGGGATGGATCAAAGTTTTCCTGCGAGGAAGATTGGGAAGTAGATTACGTGGTTAAGAAGTTAAAAAAACATTTGCCGGAAAAATCAGCCGATGAAATTAAAACTGCGATCAAATTGTGTTGTACGAAAATTTCTGCTCCGCATTCGAGGGAGCGGTTTATTACGTGTGTGATAGAGAATTTGACTTGTTGATTGCATTGGTTTGAAATTGCTTCTTTCTGTAACAAAAAAGTTTTAATCGCTTATCGGATAAAATTTTTGAACAAGCAATATTCATTTATTAAACTCCATATATTTACGTTGCGATACTTCTAAAAATATTATGAAGCTTTCGCTTTGATTCCTGTTTTGGAAACCTCGCAATTTTTCAACGAACACAGGAAGATGAGTGAAGCCCACGTTTCGGCGTGGGTTCTCTCTTGTCGTGTTCAGGGCCTTGCGAGGGCCTCCAGAACGGCAAGCTGAGGCCCACGCCATTTTTATGCCCGGCCTCATCTAATTTATTACCTGTAGATAAGGGGCGGGCGGCTCATGTGGCAACTATTGAGCTCCGGGTTCTTACGAGCCTTACAC
>JBAVMD010000766.1:0-6908 GCA_049689695.1 Chitinophagaceae bacterium
ATCTATCTCTGTTTACCAGAAGCTTTCTTTGAAAGATTAGCAGCCGCTGCGCTGTCGTCATCCGCGCTGCCTGCTTTTGCCGCGCTTGTATTGGGACCCGGCTTTTCTTCCAACGCCAAAGCAATAACTTCCACTTCCACTACTTCTACCTCTGTAACTTCTGTTACCTCTGTAACCTCTGTAACTTCCGTTACTTCTGTCACCTCGGTTACTTCGGTTACTTCTGTTACCTCGGTAACTTCTGTTACTTCTGTAACATCGGTGGTAGCTTCGGTGGTTGTTGCATTTACGATCAATGCAATGATGGCTGTAATTGTAGGAGGCTCCGGGGTTTCCTGCGTGGTACCGGTGAAATTATTATCTGTGGGTTGATCGCCACTCGTCCAGTTAACACCAAAAAAAGTAAGGTATCCTGAACTGTTTTTTGCAAATTCAACGATCACATTCTGCTTGTTGCCGCCGGATGTAAACCACGATAACTGGTCAAGGTTAGATGCACCGCTGGTTCCCTGATAAATATATTTGGATATATCTACTCCGTTGTATGAAACATTGGGCGAACTGATGGTCACTTTACCGTCCTGCGTCCATTTTGATCCCTGCAAAATGTAGGTATAATAAGTGCCGTTCCATACTGAGAGATCATCCGGGGCGGCGGAAGATATACCGGAAAAATTATTGGTCGCCGGAAGGCTGCCGCTGCCTTCCACATATTTTCCAACGAAGCCATTTCCTCCGCTGCTGGTAGTATAAAATGTTATTGACCCGGAAGAAGAATTACCAGAAGAGGCGAGCCAATTGACGGATATGCTCGTGAAGGTTGGATTTTTAACCGGAACGCCATCAATAATAATGTTTTGGTTACCGGTATCAATTGTCACCACCGGGCCGCCTGCCCATGTTGTTCCATCTGCCTGCAAAATGAATGTGAGGTAATTACCAGAATAGTTCGTAGCCATAATAAATAGGTATTAAGGTTTAATGATTAAATGATGCTTCCTGTAAGATTGAAATTTTCCGGCAGCATGTTGTTGCTCGGAACATATTTTCCATTTAAGTTGATCTTGTTGCTCTCCTCGGAAAAAGTTAGAATGGCAGAAGAATTATTTCCTCCGCCAGCCATCCAGATCACGCGGTCCGTTCCAAAAGAAGGTTGACTGATCACCTCATCATCGACCCTCACCAGGTTCCTGCGCACATCTATCTCGATAACGGGAGATTTTTCATTAACTCCGTTAATTGTGCAGCGGTATCTTCCTGAAAAATCGATCTGGTCCTGTATTTCAAGTCCTTTAATAGCTTGTGTTACAGCTTTCGGCGTAGTTGCATAACCTAGTTCCATGAACCATTTTACAAGATGCGCCTCATAATCGCCGCTGCTGATCTCGGCGTTTTTCAAGGCAGTTCGTTGTGCCTGCTGGCATTCAACATATTCATCTGCCATGCGTGGGCTTCGCAATGTGTCTTCAACAAAACGCACAGCTTCTTTGTCGCGGTCTTTCTTAAACAGCATGCGTATTGCGCCATGATGCTGCGTGCGGATCATGGCTTTTTCATGCCCGGTTATTCCCTGCACATTGCTGAGATAGGCGGCAGGATTTTGCCTGAATTTTTCCAGCTCAACAAAATTCAATGCAAGGCCGCTCAGCAGGTCGTACAGTTCCTGAGAGCTGAAGCTGAATTTATACCCGTCAGGAATGCTGTGGTTGGCAATATTCTTTAATGCTGTTTTCTTGTAAAGCGCATAATGTTCATGATCGCAGATCAACGGCGTAGCACGTGATTTGCCTGCTTTTAATCCAAGCTTTTCAGACATCGCTTCATCGCTCTCGGCCATTTTTGCTGCCGGAATAAAAAATGTAGAAACGCCGCTTACATCTTTTGCAATTTCGGGCTTGCGCAGATCTGCAAGCGTATACCTGTCCATTTTGGGTTTAGCAACAGAAAACATGCTGGCTACGTAATTCACTACTTCCTGGTCAGGCCCGTAAAACTCGGCCAGGTAATCCAGCAGCACATAGAATTTGCTATTGCCATACCCATTGAATTTAAACCCTACGTCGCCAACGCATCCTACCTGGAAAATGATCAGGTTTACTTCCGGATTGATGGGACGTTTTCTTAGCAGCAGATCCGTAGCTTCAAAAGTTTGCAAACCGGGAATACTCGGATCAACTCCCAGGTCTGCAAATAAACAATCCTCAGCAGAAATGCCGGGAAGCATCTCTGCTTCATAACCTTCCCTGCGGGCCAGTTCAATGGCGTTGTGAGAAGGAGTTACAAAAACGCCTGGATGGCCGTAGAACAATGCGCAAACGTATTTGCCTGAGCGAACTTCTTCCATCACCCTTTCGATCATCTGGGTATAGGTGATCACCCTGTTCTTATCGTTCCCATAATATTGGTACAGATCAAAGCAGTTCGGATTCTGCTTCTCTATCCACATGTCTGTTACAGGGTCTGCCGCTGCATACAGTACAATGTCGGCCTGTTGTAAATGTGCCTGTGATTCGAGCGTGAAATGGCCGATGGATTTTATTCCGGAGCCAATCACAACAAGTCTGCCTTTTTTTTTCATGTTTCGGTTTTTTATAAATAATAAGAATGTGCGGCGTGTGAACACATAAAGGCAGGATTACACCAGATACAGGCAGTCACAAAACGGCGCCTGCTTGTGAATACGTAACACAAGACATAAGAAAGCCAAGCTGATCTTTAACAGAAAGCTTTGCCAGCACGGTAAAAAATGATGCTAAACAGGGATTGGGAGAACGGTATCTTCAGAGCTAACTAACCATTCTTCTGAGGGGAGTGTTTAAAGATATGTCAATCTTTATTAAAAAAATTTTAGTTGCGATGATTTTTTTTCGGCTGCTTATTTTATTGATCTATCTCACAAGGTCTCCTCTCAGCCGCAACAGTTCTGTTTCCGCAACTTTAGTATTATACCTCGCATCAATCAGGCGGTTGTAAGCTGTTTCGAGGCTTTGCTGCGCGTCGCGCAACTCAAGGTAAGTAGATACGCCCAGGCGGTAACGTTCAAATGCAATGAACACATTATCCTTTGCCAGTTGAATATTTGTTTCTTCCAGGTCAAGCGCCTGTTTCTGGAATTGATAACTTTTAAATGCATTATAAATACCAAGGTCAAGTTGTGAGCGCTGGTTATCCAGTTGCAACTCCTGGTATTGTATATCGAGGCGGGCTTGTTTCACTAATCTTCGCGTATTGAAACCATTCAGAATAGGAATGGAAGCGGTAAAGCCATAATTCAACCCACGGTTAAGGGAAAACAGCGGTTGTGCCTGTACGTTAACCACTGCATTGTTGTTCTGCCTTGCGAAACTATAGGCCGATGTAAAGGAAAGCGTTGGAAAAAATTCCGCTCTTCTTTCCCGCAAAACTATATTAGCGATATCGATGTTTTTCCGGGCGATCAGCAGTTGCGGGTTATTAGATTCCGCAGCGCTTCTTACTTCTTCCAGTTGAATGCCGGGGTTGATCGGAATGGTATCCAGCACATCATAAGAACGTGCGATGTCAATGCCCATTACCTGGTTCAGTGTTTGCTTCAATTGTTCTATAGCAGTGCGCTGCCCCAGCTGTGCGGCCTTCTGTGCATTCAGATCTGTCTGCGCCTGCAGCAATTCCTGCCGCGTTCCTAATCCAACGGACAATTTTCTATCGGCCAGTTTCACGCGCTCTGCGTTGATGTTCATCTGCTCTTCAATGGCGCGCAGCTGCTGCTTCTCCTGTACAACATTATAGTAAGTGGTAATAACGGAAGCAACTGTATTTACTACCTGGTCCTTTACAGTGAGCTCACCCAATCTTACCAATTCTGCAAGCCTGTCACGCGTGGCAAACATGCGCAATCCATCGAACAAGGTCCAGTTCAGATTGACGCTTGCATTGAGGTTATTATTTTTCAGGCCGGAAGTATCACGCTTTCTTCCATCTGTAAATTCTACTTTTTGCGCATTCGTATTCCAGATACGTCCCGCAGATGCATTTATCTGCGGAATGAAAGCCGCACGGGCATAGGAATTATCCAGCGCAGCAGAAGCAGAATCTATCCTTGCCAGCAGGATATTGTAATTATTTTTCAGAGCGGTTGAAATAGCCTCCTCCAATGTGAGCACCTGTGCATAGCAGGCATTTACCGCAACCAATGCTGCCAGTAAAAAGCAGGAACGAATCATCTTCATACCAATTCTGTTTTTAGGGAAACCGGTTCTGCCGGCGCCAGCTCATCCAATTCACTTTTCTTTTTGCTGGTGGAAAGATAAGAATACATGGCAGGTATAACGTACAAGGTCAATACCAAAGAGAACATGATACCGCCTACAATTACAATACCCAATGGAATACGACTGGTGGCCGCTGCTCCAATGGAAAGCGCAATGGGCAATGCACCCAGCGACATTGCAAGGCTGGTCATAAGGATGGGTCGCATCCTTGCAGTGGCAGCTTCTACCACAGCTTGTTTTTTTGGAATGCCTTCCAGGCGCTTCTTGTTGGCAAATTCAACAATCAGGATACCATTTTTGGTAACCAGGCCTATCAGCATGATCATACCGATCTGTGAAAATATATTGAGTGTTTGCCCGAATATCCAGAGCGATAGCACCGCACCGGCAATTGCCAGCGGCACGGTGACCATGATCACCAGCGGATCGATGAAGCTTTCGAACTGCGCAGCAAGCACCAGGAATATCAGTGCCAGCGCCAGCAGGAATGCGAACATAGTATTACCGGAACTTTCAGCATAATCTCTGGAGTTGCCCGAGAGCGAAGTGGCAAAAGTTTCATCAAGTAATTTATCAGAGATATCCTGCATGGCCTTAATGCCATCGCCAATGGTCTTGCCCGGCGCAAGCCCTGCAGAAACCGTTGCAGATTTATACCGGTTAAAATGGTAAAGGGTTGGGGGAGTCGTTTCATCTGAAATGGTCACAAGATTATCCAGTGAAATGATCTCATCCCTGTTATTGCGTACATAAATGTTTTTAAGATCGGTGGGATCGTCGCGGTCAGAACGCGCTACCTGGCCAATTACCTGGTATTGCTTACCCAGCCTGATGAAATAACCCAGCCTGCGGTTGCTCAGCGCCAGTTGCAGCGTTTCTGAAATATCTCCAACGCTTACACCCAGCTCACTCGCTTTAAGCCTGTCGATACTGATCTTCAGTTCCGGCTTGTTGAACTTAAGGTCTGCATCCACGCCCTGGAATACCGGGCTCTTATTGGCTTCTTCCAGGAATAGCGGCAGCACCTGCTGTATCTTATCGAAATTATTGTTCTGAATAACGAACTGCACAGGCAAACCACCCCTACGGTTAACCGAAATGGTCTGTTCCTGTATGGCAAATGCCCTGCCATCAGGATATTTAGGCAGGTTCCTGTTCACCATTTTTACGATCTCTTCCTGTGAACGGTCACGGTTTTTGGGATCTACTAATGTAACCCGAACGAATCCGGAATTTGCGGAACCTGAACCGCTGAACCCGGGAGCTGTTACCGATAAGATGATTTCTCTTTCAGGAACTGAATCCATCATTAATTGTGAAAGGCGGTCGACATACTGGTCCATGTAATCGAAAGAAGTTCCTTCAGGGGCTGTTAACTGCAACCTGAACTGGCTGCGGTCTTCCATAGGAGCTAACTCTGACTGCAGGTTGCCGCCAATGAACCAGATAATGGCAAAGCATCCAAGCACTATGGGCAATGCAAGCCAGCGTGCGCTCATGAAGCGGCGCAATGAATTATGATATCCGCTTTCCATTCGTTGAAAGAACGGTTCTGTTTTTCGATAAAACCACGAGTGCTTATGTACCTTCTTGGTAAGTTTTACGTTCAATACGGGCGTTAATGTAAGCGATACAAACGCTGAGATCAATACCGCGCCTGCCACCACAATACCAAATTCGCGAAACAGCCTTCCTACAAATCCCTGCAGAAAAATGATCGGCAAAAAGATCACTGCAAGTGTTATGGAAGTGGCGATCACCGCAAAATAAATTTCTTTCGAACCTTCCCGGGCAGCTCTCCATTTGTCCATGCCCTGCTCCATCTTTTTAAAGATGTTCTCTGTTACAACAATACCATCATCCACTACAAGGCCGGTGGCAAGCACAATTCCCAGCAGGCTAAGCACATTGATGGTAAATCCGCTGAGATACATGATGAAGAACGCACCAATAAGCGAAACAGGAATGTCTATCAGCGGGCGAATAGCAATGATCCAATCGCGGAAAAAAAGATAGATGATCAGCACCACAAGAATGATAGCGATCATCAGCGTTTCCTCAACCTCTGCAATGGAACGCTTAATGAACTGCGTTTGGTCCATCGCAATGTCAAGCTTGATATCGTTCGGCACTTCTTTCTTCAGCTGTTCGTAACGCTTATAAAATTCATTGGAGATGGCAACATAATTTGAACCCGGCTGCGGCACTATCGCCAGCGCGATCATGGGAATGCGGCTCTCTTTCAGAATGGTCTCTTCGTTTTCAGGCCCAAGCACAGCTTCGCCAATGTCTTTTAACCTGATATCTCTTCCGCTGATATTTCTGATGATAACATTATTGAAATCTTCTTCGGTAGTAAGTCTTCCAAAAGTTCTTACAGATAATTCAGTTGTATTACCTGATATTTTTCCTGAAGGAAGCTCCACGTTTTCGCGCTGCAATGCTGCCTGTACGTCGCCGGGCGTAAGCTTGTATGCGCTAAGCCTTGCAGGATCGAACCAAATGCGCATGGCAAAACGCTTTTCTCCCCAGATGCTGATAGAGCTAACGCCGGGAATTGTTTGCAGTCTTTCCACCAATACATTATTCGCAAATTCAGTTATCTCTAACTGGTTACGCGTGTTGCTTTGCACCGTCATAGACAGGATAGGATCAGAG
>JBAVMD010000767.1:0-3642 GCA_049689695.1 Chitinophagaceae bacterium
GATCACAGCAGTGATGGTATTGTGCATGCCAAGACTTGCAGCGCAACTGTCAAGAATGAATTCAAAATCTTCGGCGTCTGTTTTGAGAATGCACAGCAGAAGATCCTTGAGCGCTTTGTCGTAAGTAGCTTCAACAGCCTTCAGACCGGCGATTTTGTTTTTTATTTCTTCACTATTCATTAAGGCCAGCCCGGATATTTTATATCCCTGCCGGTTAAGCAATACAACATTCAACAGGTCTTCCACCTGCTCAATATTATACGACCTGACGTTGGATTCACTGCGGTCCGGGCTCAGCAGCCTGTACCTTTTCTCCCAAACTCGTATGGTATAGCTCTTAATACCTGTGAGGTTTTCGAGCTCAGCAATAGTAAACGCTTTCATAAATAACTGATAATGGATTTACTTTTCCATAAGGGGTGCATCAGTTACGAAATGCGGAGAGCATTCAGATGTGAAAAAAAACTAAAGATGAATTTTATTTGAGCTGGTAAGCGATAATTAATAAAAAGAAAGGCCGGAAATTCTTCCGGCCCCTCGTATAAAACAAACCCTAAGCAATAAATGGATCTACAATCGCAAGCACCTGGTCTTTTGTTAAAGGCTCGTCAAATGCTTCTGTAGCATCATCTGCCGTAATAGCCATGCCATTGATATTCACGATTTCGATAGTAGCCTGCTTTGTGTTCTCCTCGCCGTCGTAAACGGGTTGAACTCCGGCGCCTATTCCTCCTGTATCCTTACCAGTGATCCATGGCTTAACATTAGCTCCGGTTGCTCTTCTCATCTGACGAATATGAGAAGCATGTCTCGCTTCAACTGAATGAATGTTCAAAGCAGCGGTAAGCACATCGTTGTTGCTGATGAGGTTGCCGGCTTGCCCTTTGTAAGCTCTCACGCCTGTATCTTCAAATGCCTGCGCTACTGCAAGAAAAATAGTATAATCTGTAAACACGGTTTTGAAAGGCCCGTTACCGCTTCCGTTGCCTGCAGAAAAATCGAATGTGGGTTTTGGAACGGCCGTACCGCCGGCCCCGGCAATAGCAGACTTCAAAAAAGTTACGTGTGCAGCTTCGTGATTAGCTATTGTTTGAATAGC
This sequence comes from Chitinophagaceae bacterium, assembly GCA_049689695.1. Classification (GTDB taxonomy): domain Bacteria; phylum Bacteroidota; class Bacteroidia; order Chitinophagales; family Chitinophagaceae; genus DASPKM01. Next base: position 1,100 of record JBAVMD010000767.1, read on the forward strand.
ATTGCGTGCTGCGCCTGCGGGAATAAGACCTGCAGCGTCAAGTCCTTTCTGATAAAATTCTGCTTCGAGATATTCAAGCGTAAGTGCAAAATTCAGAACATCGGTAATGATATCATTCGTTCCTGTTGTTCCTGCATATGCACGCTTGAAAAGAGAACCGAATGCAAAAGGAATGGAAGCAAGCGCAACCTTGCCTGCAAAGCGGCTGAATTTCTTTAACGATTCACGGCGACCGTCTAAACGATCGTAAACTTCCGGATCGCTCTTGCTTATTTCAACAATTATATTTTGAAGGTCCATGATAAGTAGATTTAAGATGTGGGTAAATTGCTTGCGTTGATCTTTGTAATGATGAACGGATCGGCCAGCGCCAATACTTCAGAAGGCATCCTGCTTTTATCAAGACCCATCGCATCTACAACATCATTTGCGGCAAAAGTTCCGTTCGATATCAGGTCCCTGATCAATGCGGCATGACGTGCTTCAACAGAAACGATCTTTCCCGCGATCAGCAGATTATTTACATCTGTTAATAATTTGCCTGCACCATTGTATGCAGATACACCCAGGTCTTCAAAAGTTTTTGCAGTGGCCAATACACTGTCCCTGCTTGCAAAATTGACAGAGCTGAAGTCTACTTCGAGGTCTGGTATTTTACTTCCACCCAATGCATTTTTAAAAAATTCCCTGTGCGCAATTTCATGGTCGCGTATCTCTGCAAAATATTGGCTCTCCAGAGCGGTAATACCTGAATAAGGAGAGTCTGTGACTTTTTTGTAAAACGCAGCCTCCAATTGCTCCAGCGCATAAGCATAATTGAGAATACCAATGTCACCGCTACCAAGATCAACACCGTCATTGTTTTTATTCTTCTTACAGGCAGCGGCGGTCACTGCAAACAAGCTCATAGTTGCTCCGGCATAGCCAAGGAACCTCCGCCGCGAGACCTGTTCATGGGTTTGTGAATCGCGGCCTTGCATAGGTGCAGAAATGTTTGAAGGCATACATCATGTTTTTGTGAATGAATCAAATTATTGCATCCAGAGTAGCAACATTATCAGGAGTACCAACGAAAATTGCTAAGAAGTGGATTTAAAAAACTTAACAAAAACCAAACCGCCCCAGGCTGTTTAGGTATTAGTAAACAGTTGATTAGAAATGATGCAACAAAACAGTACGCAGGTCTTTGAAACCGCATCAGTTACTGCGGTAACACACGCAAAATTCTCTACAAAATAATTTTGCTGTAATGGAATACGTCCCTTATTTTTGGATTCATGACAATCGCAAACGCATATCGTTGGTTTTATTTTTACTTCTTTTACCAAATGAAGCCGGGCATGCTTTTGTTGAAACGCCAATAAATTAAAAAGTTGAATCAACATAAGAGTCCCGGCCAAAAGCCGGGATTTTTTTTTAGCATGGCAACAAAGGTCTCCATACAGGGTTATGAAGGGAGCTTCCACCAGGTGGCGGCTCAGCAATTTTTCGGAAAAGACGTACAGGTGATACCCTGCGGCACTTTCAGAGAAGTAGTAAAACTGGCGGGAAATAAAAAAGAGAGCGATGGGGGAGTGATGGCCATTGAGAATTCGATTGCCGGCAGCATTCTGCCAAACTATAATCTTTTACAGAGCAGTAGTCTTTGCATAACCGGCGAAATTTACCTGCAGATACAACAGCAGTTGATGGTGAATCCCGGTGTGCAATTGCAGGATATCCGCGAAGTGCATTCGCATCCCATGGCGCTGCAACAATGCCTTGACTATCTTGACAAGCATGATTGGAAACTGGTAGAAACAGAAGACACCGCACTCAGCGCAAAGCATCTTCGGCAGCATCACAGCAAGCACGTGGCTGCTATTGCCAGTAAGCTGGCGGCAGAAACGTTCGGTCTTAATATCATTGCGCCGAACATTCATACCATGAAGAACAACTATACGCGCTTTCTCATATTGCAAAGGCAGGATCTGTCATCTGAAACAACAGGCGCAGATAAAGCATCGGTAAATTTTCATACAGATCATTCAAAAGGAAGCCTTGCGCGGGTGCTCACGCGTATTGCAGAAGGAGGCGTTAACCTGAGCAAGCTGCAAAGCTTTCCCATACCCGGCAGCAACTGGCAATATGCATTTCATGCGGATATGGAATTTGACACGCTTGATCAGTTCAATGAAGTAATTGAAGGCATCAGGCCGTTAACGGAGGCCTTAAAAATATATGGGGTTTATAAAAAAGGAAAGACGGTTTAGGCAATCCGGCCGCTGCGTGCGGCCTGATTGCTAAAAAGAAACAAGCAACTAATTATTTATCTATCAGGCCGGGGAGCGGCCAGATATTATGAACACATCAAAAAGATTAGAAGGCATCGGCGAATATTATTTCTCTCAAAAGCTGAGAGAGATAGATGATCTCAACCGGCAGGGAAAACAGATCATCAGCCTCGGCATCGGCAGTCCCGATCTGCCGCCGCATCCTGATGTTATAAAAACATTGCAGGACGAAAGTGCAAAGCCCAATGTGCACGGTTATCAATCTTACAA
>JBAVMD010000768.1:0-17419 GCA_049689695.1 Chitinophagaceae bacterium
GCAAAGGCCCGAAAGGCGGCGCAACAGTTGCAAGGTTCAGAGATAATGCGCCGGTTTCGGGATTGCGGAAATCACGGGTAACACGATAAATATTGGCGGCATTTTTATTGTACCTGTCGTAGCTCAGCTCATTCAATATATAAGTTAGAATAAGCAGGCAGCAGGCTAATCCAACGGTAAGACCAAACAGGTTAATGAAAGAGATGAAGCGGTACTTCATCAGGTTGCGAAAGGCGATCTTGAGGTAATTGCTTATCATGGCTATACTTTAATATCATTGATGCGGGCATTACAATAAGATATCGTTCCGCTTCCGGCAGTAAAAAAAACCGGGCGGCATCCCTAATCGATCGGGAAACAAAAACACCAAACTCAAGTTGTGCAAAAAGGTCGTCAGACCATTATATTCTCTATCACTGTCTGTCCGTCCAGCATGCGGATGATCCGGTGACTGTAACGGGCATCATGCTCAGAGTGTGTTACCATTACAATAGTAGTTCCCTGTTCATTCAGGTCAGTAAGCAATTGCATTACCTCGTTGCCGTTGCTCGAATCCAGGTTTCCTGTAGGCTCATCCGCAAGAATAAGCTTGGGTTGGTTTACAACGGCCCTTGCAACAGCTACACGTTGTTGCTGACCACCTGATAATTGTTGTGGGTAGTGATTGCGGCGGTGCATGATCTGCATTTTATCAAGCACAGCTTCCACGCGCTTCTTACGATCTGCTGCTTTTACACCGGTGTAGATCAGTGGCAATTCAACATTTTCAAAAACGGTCAGCTCATCAATCAGGTTAAAGCTCTGGAACACGAAGCCGATATTGCGCTTGCGCAGGTCTGCACGTTTGCGTTCATTGAAATCTGCAACTTCAATCCCGTTGAAAACAAAGCTGCCCGCATCGGGATCGTCAAGTAATCCCAGAATATTCAGCAGGGTAGATTTGCCGCAACCGGAAGGGCCCATCACTGCCACAAATTCTCCTTCTTTTACCTCAATTGAAAGTTTATTCAACGCTACCGTTTCCACTTCTTCAGTTCTGTAGATCTTTTCAAGGTTGGTGATCTTGATCATGTGATTATTAATTTGAGTTCTTGTAGATATATATTAGAGGGTTATTGCCATTCTTAAAAGAGGAGAATTTGCTTCTTCCTGCTGATCGTTTGCTTCGCTGTTCAGCGAACTTGCCACAGTGGGCTCGGAAGGCATGTAAGACTTTCTGCCATCACAAGTGCTGCCGCAATTGTTTGAGAAAGACAGCAGGCTTGCCAGTACCAGCGATGTTAGCGTAAGCGCGATTTTCTGTTTCATAAAATCAATTTTTGCATTTCATGGTTATACTTGTGGCTCATTTTGCACCCGTCACATGCTTGTGACGATCATCCCCTCTATCTTGTTACTTGTTACTTTTTTTCTTTTCCTGCTTCTTGTGCCTTGCACCTTGTCTCTTGTGCCTTACTTCTTAAGTACAAGCTCCTGCATATTCCCATAATTCTCATAGCTCGAAGTCACTACCTTATCTCCAGGCTTCAAACCTTCAAGTACTTCATAAAAGTCGGGGTTTTGGCGGCCAAGTTGCACGTCTACCTTATAAGCTGTATTTCCATTCTCACTTACCTTAAATATCCAGTTACCGCCGGTCTGCTGGTAGAAGCCGCCTTTCGGCAACAGGATGGCTTGCGTTTCGTCGCTCAGCGCGAGTCTTATCTGCAATGTTTGCCCGCGGCGGATGCCTTGCGGAACCTTATTCACAAACTCCATATCCACCTGGAAACGGCCATTGGTTACCTCGGTATATATTTTCCTAATGCGCAGCGGATAAGTTTGTCCGGCAAAAGTGAACTCGCCGGAAAGCCCGTTGAAAATGCGGGAAATATAATGTTCATCGATGTCTGCACGTACTTTAAAACCGCTCAGCACATCAATCTGCCCAAGGCGTTCGCCCCTGTTTTTAGACTGGCCGATCTCTGCGTCCAGCGCTGTGAGCTGTCCGTCAACCGGGGAGCGAACAATCAGGTCTTCTACCTTCCTGCGCATCAGCTGTAAAGCGTTCTGCATTCTCAGGTAAGATTGTCCCATCTGGCTGATCTGCTGTTTCATCGAAACAGAATCCTGCTTCAGCGTGCGGTCTGTCAGGTTCTTCCTGTTAACCTGGTAGTTATAGGCGTTTTCAGAAGATTTAAATTCCTGCATGCCTATTGCTTTCTCTTCGTATAAATGTTTGTTCAGTTTATAAAGGCGTTCAGCTTCTATCAATGCATTGTCAACATCGGCCATCTGGTTCAGCTGGCGAATGGTATTTTGCTCGGCATTGTTGCGCGTGTTCTGCATAGAGGTCAATACCTCAAAAACGGCTGTTTCCTGGTTGGCCAGGCTCAGCTGAAGATCATTATTGGCCAAGCGCAGAATGGGCTGGTCTTTCTTTAAAACAGCTCCATCCTCTACAAACTTTTCTTCTACTCGTCCACCTTCAATGGCATCCAGGTAGATAGTAGTAATGGGCATTACCACCCCGTTCACCGGAATGAACTCCTGGAAAGTGCCTTTTTTTATTTCGGCAACAGTAATGCGCTCCGTATCAACATTCAGGCGGCGATTGCCCGAAGTGAAATAAATACTGCCTGCGATGAGTAAAACAACACCGGCGATTCCTGCTATAGTGAGAATCTTTTTAGAGGTCCATGTCTTTTTTTTGATAACTCTGTCCACTGCTCAAATAATTTATGGTTAGGTTTCTGTTGAAAAAGTCACCCGGCCTTACGGGGCCGGATGACAAACACATGAGAACTTGCTAGATCATGACGGTCATATTAAGTGAAAGAATGTGCCAAAAAAATTGCTGCTGATTACCATGCTTTTAGCAAACGCACGATCTACGAAGGCGTTCGTTTGCGTACACAAAGTGTACGTTTTCGATACAGTTTTACCGGACACTTTTAAGATGTTATCTATAAAAAATTAATTGTCACCGCTTTGCATTAATGGTATTATTGTAGTTAGATTTTTGCCAACCAGAAGTAACTATGACCCTGAAGAATGCCAGCGTATTAATTATAGATGATGACACAGACGTGCTCACCGCCGTTAAATTACTGTTGAAGACCGAGGCGCGGGAAGTGACCATTGAAAAGAACCCGGAGAACATCCGTTGGTTATTGTCGAAACAGACCTTTGATGTGATCATGCTCGACATGAACTTCAACAGTTCCATCAATACGGGCAATGAAGGGCTGTTCTGGCTGAAAAAGATAAAAGAGTTCGGTTCAGACGCCGCGGTGATCATGATCACGGCTTATGGAGATATCGACCTGGCAGTACGTTCCCTTAAAGAAGGCGCTGCGGATTTTGTGGTAAAGCCCTGGCACAATGAAAAATTGCTGGTCACCATTCGCGAAACGCTCAATAAAAAGAACTCCGGCAAAGCACTTGGGGCTTTTGAATTTTCAGGGGATTCCGTCATCGGCACAGAACTTTTAGGAGAGGCCGAACCCATGCGGGATATTTTTTTCAAGATCGAAAAAGTGGCGCCTACCGATGCGAACATTCTTATTCTCGGTGAGAATGGCACGGGCAAGGACCTCATCGCGAAAGCAATACACCAGAAATCACTGCGGGCTAAAAATCCTTTTGTAAAAGTGGATGTTGGCGCGCTTACAGAATCATTATTTGAAAGCGAATTGTTCGGTCATAAAAAAGGAGCGTTTACTGATGCGCGTGAAGACAGGATAGGCCGTTTTGAAGCCGCACAGGGTGGAACGCTTTTTTTGGATGAGATAGGAAACATCTCCCTGCAGCAGCAATCGAAATTATTATCTGTTCTGCAGAACAGGCAGGTGATACGCCTGGGCACCAACCAGCCCATACCCATCGACATCCGCCTCATTTGCGCCACCAATATGCCTTTAAGCGAATTGGCGAATGAAAACCGTTTTCGCAAAGACCTTGTTTACCGCATCAATACGGTAGAGATCACGGTTCCTCCTTTAAGGAAGCGCAAAGAGGATATCGTAGTGCTGGCGAAACATTTTGCAGACATCTATTCAAAAAAATACCTGAAGCCTAAAGTGAGCTTTAGTGCGGGCGCTATGGAAAAGCTGGAGCACTACAACTACCCCGGTAATGTGAGAGAGCTGCAATACACCATAGAGCGGGCGGTTATTATGGCGGATAGTGATGTGCTGTATGGAGAAGACCTGATATATTCCCCGATTGAAACGGTTCGAAATGCAGACGAAGAACCGGTTGAATTACATTTAAGCACCATCGAAAAAAATACCATCTTGCGGGTTATTGAAAAGCATAACGGCAATATCACCAAGGCGGCCAAAGAGCTGGGTCTTACAAGGACCGCCTTGTACCGGCGTTTAAGTAAGTATGACATTTAAAAATTACCAATGGCAAATATTATGGCGGGTGCTGCTGCTCTTCGGCATGCTGTGCCTTGCGGCGTTCGTGCTCTTTAAGGAGCTGTACATGTACCTCATTTTTATTACGCCGGTGCTCATTTACCAGGTCACCGATTTTTACAAATTCCATCGCAAGGCCGCAGAAGAAGTGGAGCAATTTGTAGAGTCTATCCACTACCGGGATTTCTCCCGCTACTTCGATGTAAAGCATGCGCCGCTTGAGTTGCAGCCCTTGCGCAAAGGCTTTAACGAGATCAATACCACGTTCAAGGTGATGAGCAAGGAGAAGGAAACGCAATATCAATACCTGCAGAAGATACTGGAGCTGGTAGATACGGGCATACTCTCTTACGAGCATTCAACGGGTGAAATTGGCTGGATGAATGAATCGTTCAAAAGGCTGCTGGGCATTCCTTATCTCAAGACCATTCATTCCCTTGAAAAGCGCGATCTTAATTTATACAAGCAAGTGCTTGCGCTACGTCCTGGTGAGAACAAGGTGGTAGACATCATGCACGATAAAAATGCGTTCAAAATATTGCTTACCGCAACCGCATTTCAAACCGGCGGAAGAATTTACAAGCTCATTGCATTTCAAAACGTGAGTGAGGCGCTGGATGAAACAGAATCAAAGGCCTGGCAAAAACTGTTGAGCGTAATGACGCACGAGATCATGAATTCCGTTGCACCTATTTCTTCACTGGCAGAGACGTTGAAGAAACGATTGCAACATGCAACTATGGAAATGGAATCGAGGCCGGATGGATTGGAGGACCTGGAGCTGGGCATCGATACCATTAAAAGAAGAAGTGAAAGCCTGCTGAAATTTGCGGAAACTTATCGTAACCTCAACAAGATCACAACGCCCAACCTGCGCAAGATATATGTGCGTGACCTGTTCGAGAACCTGCACCAGTTAATGCAACCCACTTTAGTACAGAAGAAGATAGAGCTGGAAATAATATTGAAAGATCCCGATCTTTCTATCCAGGCAGACCCTGACCTGGTTGAGCAAGTGCTTATCAATTTGTTGGTGAATGCAATGGAAGCTGTGAAAGACAGGCCGCATGCGCGTATTGCTTTATCTGCGTATGCAATGTCTGGCAATAAATCAGCGCTTAAAATAGCTGATAACGGCATGGGCATGTCGCCCGAAGTGCTCGACAAGATCTTCATCCCTTTCTTCAGTACCAAGAAAAGCGGCAGCGGCATAGGGCTTAGCTTGTGCAAGCAGATCATGATGCTGCATAAAGGAAATATTCAGGTTCAATCTACAGAGGGAGAGGGGAGTGTGTTTGTGTTGCAGTTTTGAGATAATAACTTGTATCATACCTCATGTCCTGATAAAATATTCATTAATCGATGATTGATGTAATATGTTGTTCTGCCTGTTTTTTCAGGATGCAGCACGTTCGCCTCTGCTAATTTTTTAAGCCAGCTCGAGGCCGTTTGCCTGTGTGCAATTTTCTTTCTTTCTAATAATTCGATCTTTAAATACGGCTGCGTAAACATAAGTTGCATAAGCTCGTGGTTGTAGGATGCGCCGAATATATCTTTTGCTTCCGACTCCATTTTAATCTTTAATTCCAGTATACGGTTGATTTTTGCGGTCGTAAGCTTTGCAGTTTCTGCAACGGCTGTTAGCATAAAAGTTGTCCAATCTTCCCAACCTCCTTTTTCGGTTACGTCACGAAGCAAGCGGTAATAATCTGTTTTATGATCAACAATATATGAACTTAAATAGAGTACTGGCTGTGGCAGCAGGCTTTGCTGCACTAAGTAAAGAACATTTACAATCCGGCCTGTTCGGCCATTACCGTCTGAAAATGGATGGATTGCTTCAAACTGGTAATGAATCAATGCCATTTTAATCAAAGGGTCAAGATCAGACAAGTTGGGATCGTTTATAAATTGCTCTAAAGAACGTAGTTTGTCTCGCAACACATCTTCGCAACAAGGCGGTGTATAAACCACTTCTCCATTGATCGCATTTTTTAATGCAGTTCCAGGGGTATTACGAATGCCTGCTCCATTTTGTTTAATAGTCTGTACGATTTCAATAATAGTATTAACAAGCAACAGATTCTTTTGGACGCCCATTTTTGTAAACCCGGTATACAATGCTTCTCGATAACTTAAAACTTCTTTGGTCGACTGACTGGCTGTTTCAGCTTCGGCTACAGCGCGATAGAGTTCATCCTGGGTTGTAACAATGTTCTCAATTGCTGAACTGTCTTTACTTTCCTGCAGTACGATTGTATTGATCAGCACCTGGGGATCGGGTAAAGTTGCGCATAGGCCTTTTAGTTCTCCCAGGTTTCGTGACGCTTTCGCAAGCGCTTTTAAAACACCAGGTGTTTCCAAATCGATGTCCGAAGGAGGGAGTACCGGAAGATCGTTAAACGGAATATTTTTGTTGTACATGTCGAATTTTATCTTTTTTTCCGACATAATTTCATTCTCATGTCGAAATGCTCTACACAATCTCGAATTAATATCGAAAATAATCGTTTTATTCGACATGAATAATAGTAAATGTTGAATCGTCCATCATGAATATTCCAATCATGTTGAAAAAGGACTATTTTTTCGACATAATAGAGCTGATGCTTTCTTAAACCACGATTAGGTAATTTTGACGATACATGACTTACTTCGTACCACAAGATTCCATCGTACGCACCATCTGGGGAAAAGGCGATACCATTCTCTTCATATTCGCCGGTTCTTCAGCGGAGTTTGCATTGAATAAAGCAGTAGACTGGCTTTACTTCACCGGCCGCCTGCCTGCTGATCCTTTAGGAAGATTATTTTCTACCATCGGCTATGCACGCCTGATTGTTTTTTCAGAAAATGAAGCTGCTTTGCGTGCCATCGATAAAATGCGGGCCATTCACTCGGCCGTTGAGGCCAACCGCGGAGACACTATACCTGACTGGGCTTACCGCGATGTGCTATTCATGCTCATTCATTATTCCATAGCTTCTTATGAGCTGCTGGAAAGAAAGCTTACCGATGCAGAGAAGGAAGAAGTATTCCAGGTGTTCAACCGCGTAGGCGTACGCATGGGCATACCCGGACTGCCCACCAATTACAATGAATGGCTGCAGGCGCAATCTTATCATCTCGAACACGATCTGAAGCGCAGCCATTATACTGATGATCTGTTCAAACAATATCGCAAGCATCTTGGACCAGTGCGGTATTTTTTGTTGCTGCATGGTCAGAAGCTGGTAGTGCCGCCAAAGGTGAATGAATTATTAGGCCGCGCACGCTTTTCTGTTATGCGCGGTATCATCCCGGTTTATAAGCTCACCCGTTTGCTAAAGCTGGATGGCCTGGTAAAGAACATGATCCTTCCCCCGAAATATAAAAAGCAGATCAGGGCCTTAGATGTATAGCATTTTAAAGATATTTGCACCCGCTTATATTGAGCCTTTTAATTAAACAGGATGAAAAGCAAGTTTCAGATCCCGAGGGGAACGATGGATTATTTGCCCGACTATTTCAAGAAATGGAAGGCTATTGAAACCATCTGGAGAAAGCTCACTTATACCTATGGATTCAGTGAGATCCAGACACCCATATTCGAGCACACTGAACTGTTCATAAGAACCGCAGGAGAAACTTCTGACATCGTTTCAAAAGAATTATACACTTTTGAAGATCGCGGTGGCCGTTCCTTATCCCTTCGCCCGGAAGGCACTTCACCGGTAGTAAGAGCCTACCTCGAAAGCGGCATGCAGGCGCTGCCCCAACCCGTTAAGCTTTTTTACCTGATGCCCATGTTCCGGTATGAACGTCCGCAGGCCGGCAGGCTGCGCCAGCATACGCAATATGGCGTTGAAGCAATCGGATCGGCTTCCTCTTTTACGGATGCCGAGGTGATCAACCTGATCATGTCGTTTTACAAAAAGCTCGGCTTCCAGGGTTTGAAGATCCAGTTGAACAGCCTGGGCGATAATGCAACAAGGGCGGCATACAGGGCAAAGCTGATCGAATATTTCGATCAATACACTGGCGATTTTACTGAAGAATACAAGATGAAGCTTCAGAAAAACCCGCTCAGGATATTGGATACCAAGGAGCCCGGCATGAAGGAAATGGTAGAGAATGCGCCAAAGATCATTGACTTTCTGAGCAATGAAAGCAAGACCCGATTTGAAGAATTACAGGCCTATCTGCAGGAATTCGATATTCCTTTTGCCATCAATCACAGGCTGGTAAGGGGACTTGATTATTATAACGATACTGTGTTTGAAGTGACTTCGGAAAAACTGGGCGCACAGGATGCCATTGCCGGCGGTGGAAGATATGATACGCTGATCGACCAGTTCGGCGGAAAAGATACCCCCGCTTTTGGATTTGGGGGAGGAATGGAACGGTTGATATTCGCCATGGAAAAGCACGAGATTCAATTGCCCGCACCGGCAAATCTTAAAGCTTATGTGATAGCGGCAGACGACAGCGCAAAGCAGCAAGCAATCAACATTTTAATGAGACTAAGATCTCAGGATATCAGTTGCGATGCAGACCCCAGTTTCGATACAAAACTGAAGCGGCAGCTGGGTAGGGCATCCAAACTTGCCGCCGAGTACGCAGTGATCATCGGCCAGGATGAAATGGCAAATAACTACTTCACACTCAAGAACCTGTTTGAAGAAACCCAGGTTAAACTGAGCCTTGATGAATTGATCACCAGGCTAAAAGGGTAACAAATCCGCCAGTCTATGCCCTGAATTCCGGCAGGTCAATCCCGCACAAATGGCTGTTTTTTCAACTATTTATACTTTTTAGTATAGATTCCCGCCTTACCTTTGCACTTCAATTGCGAATCAAACAATTTTAAAGCTATGAATGATGGGCTTAGTACCATAGAGAAAACCGTTCTGAGCGATTATAAATACGGCTTTGTAACTGCCATTGAGGCTGATGAGGCGCCGAAGGGATTAGACGAGAGCACTGTCCGGTTTATCTCCGCAAAGAAAAATGAGCCCGGATGGATGCTGGAATGGCGGTTAAAAGCTTATCGTCATTGGTTAACGCTGAAAGAGCCAACCTGGGCGAATATTAATTATCCTACCATTGATTACCAGGAAATTATCTACTATTCAGCTCCCAAGCAAAAGGCAAAGCTGAACAGTCTTGACGAGTTGGACCCGGAGCTGAGAAGAACATTTGAAAAGCTGGGCATTTCGCTGGATGAGCAGAAGCGTATGGCAGGTGTGGCGGTAGATGCAGTGATAGACAGTATTTCAATAGGCACCACTTTTAAAGCGCAGCTTGCAGAGATGGGCATCATTTTCTGCTCTATGAGCGAAGCGGTGCAAGAGCATCCTGACCTTATCAAACAATACCTCGGCTCAGTTGTGCCGATGACAGATAATTACTTTGCGGCGCTGAACTCCGCCGTTTTCAGTGATGGTTCCTTTGTGTTTATACCCAAAGGCGTCCGCTGCCCGATGGAGCTTTCTACTTACTTCCGCATCAATGCAGAAAATACCGGCCAGTTTGAAAGGACACTGATCGTTGCAGAAGAAGGCAGCTATGTCAGCTACCTCGAAGGTTGTACAGCTCCCATGCGCGATGAGAACCAGTTGCATGCGGCTGTAGTTGAGCTGATAACCATGGACAATGCCGAGATCAAATACTCTACGGTGCAGAACTGGTATCCCGGCGATAAGCAAGGGAACGGTGGCATATATAATTTCGTCACCAAGCGTGGCATCTGCCAGGGAAATAATTCCAAAATTTCATGGACGCAGGTTGAAACCGGCTCGGCCATCACCTGGAAATATCCAAGCGTGATCCTGAAAGGCGATAATTCAACCGGTGAATTTTATTCTATTGCCGTTACCAACAATCATCAGCAGGCCGATACCGGAACTAAAATGCTGCATGTAGGAAAGAATACAAAAAGCCGCATCGTATCAAAAGGTATTTCCGCAGGCTTCAGCCACAACAGCTATCGTGGACTTGTGCACGTGGGCAGAAAGGCTGGCAATGCGCGCAACTTTTCCCAGTGCGATTCTCTTTTGCTGGGCGATAAATGCAGCGCCAATACTTTTCCTTATATAGAAGTAAAGAACAATACTGCCGTGGTGGAGCACGAAGCAACCACTTCCAAGATCGGCGAAGACCAGATATTCTATTGTAACCAAAGGGGCATCGATACAGAAACTGCTGTTGCCCTCATCATCAACGGCTTTGCACGTGAAGTGATGAACCAGCTGCCCATGGAGTTTGCAGTGGAAGCGCAAAAGTTGCTTGCCATTAGCCTGGAAGGCAGTGTGGGATAATTTACAAACGACTCAATTTAAAAGAATACATCATGTTATCAATTCGGAATTTGCATGCAGGCATTGAAGGAAAGAAGATCTTAAATGGCATTAACCTGGAAATTAAAGCAGGTGAAGTGCATGCCATCATGGGACCTAACGGTTCCGGTAAGAGCACACTTGCTTCTGTACTTGCAGGCAGAAAAGAATATGAGATCCTGGAAGGCTCTGTTGAATTTATGGGCGCTAACCTTTTAGAGCTCTCGCCTGAAGAAAGAGCAGGCGCAGGTTTATTCCTCGCTTTTCAATACCCGGTAGAAATACCAGGCCTCAGCACCATCAATTTCATCAAAACGGCTGTGAATGAGATCCGCAAGCAACGCGGTGAAGCGGCATTGGATTCAGTTGCTTTCTTGAAGCTGATGAAAGAAAAAATGGCTTTGATGAATATGGACAAATCATTGCTGAGCCGTCCACTGAACGAAGGTTTCTCCGGCGGTGAAAAAAAGCGCAATGAAATTTTCCAGATGGCCATGCTTCAACCGAAGCTCGCCATCCTTGATGAAACAGATTCTGGCCTCGACATAGATGCCATCCGCATTGTTGCCAATGGCGTGAATAAGCTGAGTAATAAAGACAATGCAGTGCTGGCTGTTACACACTACCAGCGCCTGCTGGATTACATTGTGCCGGATGTGGTGCATGTATTGTACAATGGCCGCATCGTAAAATCAGGTCCTAAAGAACTGGCGCTTGAGCTTGAAGAAAGAGGATATGATTTTATTAAGAATGAAGTTAATGTAGGACAGGAAGCGTAAGCATAATTATGAGCACGATGAACAACATGCAACAATTCAAGGAACGTTTTGACCAACAGCCCATCAAACCGGGCAGCATGCTGGAGCCATTGCGCCGCAATGCATTCAATGCATTCAATGCAATGGGCATTCCAACCACAAGGAACGAGGAATGGAAATACACACGCATCAGCAGCCTTTTCAATAAATCTTTTGATCTGGCGCAATCTATAGCTGTTGACGAAACGCACATCAGCACTCTTCGCCTGCCGGGACATGAGCAGTCGAATGAACTGGTATTTGTAAATGGAATATTTTCGTCGGAGCTTTCTTCTATTCGCTCAAAAGCGCTGGTAGTATTGCCGTTAGAAGATGCGGCGGAGAAAGAAGAATACAAAGACATTATTTATAAACACCTTGGGCATAGCAGCCAGTACCTCAGGGATGGCATTCATGCATTGAACACAGCGTTCATGCAGCAAGGCATTTTTATACAGGTGAAGAGAGGGCAGTTGCTGGAGCATCCCATATATATCTACAATATTGCAGATGCCCGCATCAATAATATATTATCGCAGCCACGCAGCCTGGTGCATGTGGCAGAAGCCGCGCAGGTGCAAATGGTAGAAACTTTTGCCACGCTCGGTGCGCAGGAAAGCTTTACCAGCCAGGTGATGGAAGTGGTGGTGGAGAAAGATGCAATTGTTGATTATTATAAAATACAGAACGATGCATCGCATACCAGCCAGGTAAGCACTACGCACATCCGCCAGGTTGGAAAGAGCGTTACTTATACAGTGACCATTTCATTGGATGGCAACATCGTGCGTAATAATTTGAATGTGGTGCTGGAAGCCGCCCATTGTGAAGCACACCTGTATGGTTTGTACATGCAGCGTGGACAGAGCCATATTGATAACCACACCGTGGTAGATAATGTGCAGCCGAATTGTGAGAGCAATGAGTTGTATAAAGGCATTATGGACGAAGGCTCGACCGGGGTATTCAACGGAAAAATATTTGTAAGACAACCGGCGCAGAAAACGAATGCCTATCAATCCAACAAAAATGTATTGCTTTCCGACGCAGCCAGCATAAATGCAAAACCACAATTGGAAATATTTGCAGATGATGTGAAATGCTCACATGGCTGTACGGTTGGACAATTGGATGAAGAAGGATTGTTTTACCTGCAATCGAGAGGCATCGGAGAAAAAAATGCAAAGGCTTTGTTGCTGCATGCATTTGCGGTAGATATTCTGGAAAAAATAAAATTAGCGCCTATCCGTGACTATGTTGACCAACTGATCACAGAACGTTTAGAACTCGAGACGATAACGATATGATAAAGACCGCCGCGATACCCGAAACATTGGATGTGTATGCCATCAGGCAACAATTCCCCATACTGGAGCAAACAGTAAAGGGATATCCGCTTGTGTATCTCGACAATGCGGCTACCTCGCAAAAGCCGCAGGTGGTGATTGATGCGCTGGTGGATTATTACAAAGGTTACAATGCCAATATTCACCGTGGCATTCATACGCTGGCGGAGCAGGCCACTGCTGCTTTTGAAGCCACAAGGGATACCGCGCGTGCCTTCATCAATGCACCTTCAAGAGAAGAGATCATCTTCACCCGCGGTACAACAGAAGGAATTAATCTTGTTGCTTACACCTGGGGAAGAAAAAATATTAAAGAAGGCGATGAGATCATCATCTCAACGCTTGAACATCACTCCAACATTGTTCCCTGGCAGATTTTGTGCGAAGAGAAGGGCGCTGTATTAAAAGTGATCCCCATCAACACAAATGGCGAACTATTGATGGATGCGTTTGAGCAACTGCTTAATGCGCGTACGAAACTGATTTCCGTAGGCCATGCCTCGAACGCATTGGGGACCATCAATCCCGTAAAAAAAATAATTGAAGCTGCTCATAAGCTGGGTGTATTGGTGATGGTAGATGGTGCGCAATCAGCGGTACATCTCGACAT
Source organism: Chitinophagaceae bacterium (assembly GCA_049689695.1). Lineage (GTDB taxonomy): Bacteria > Bacteroidota > Bacteroidia > Chitinophagales > Chitinophagaceae > DASPKM01. The sequence continues at coordinate 13,474 of JBAVMD010000768.1, forward strand.
TGATGTACAGGACCTGGACTGCGACTTCTTTGCTTTTTCATCCCACAAAGTTTATGGTCCAACCGGTGTTGGCGTGCTGTATGGTAAAAGGGAATTACTTGAATCGATGCCAGTGTTCCAGGGTGGCGGAGAAATGATCAAGGAAGTAAGTTTTGAGCGCAGCACTTATGCTGACCTTCCATATAAATATGAAGCCGGAACACCAAACATTGCCGATACCATTGCATTCAAAGCAGCTTTGGACTTTGTGAGCGAAACCGGTAAAGACAAAATACGCAGGCATGAAGACGATTTGCTGGCTTATGCTACCGAACAACTGGAGCAACTGCCCGGTTTGAAAATAGTAGGCCGCGCTGCGGAAAAAGTAAGCGTGGTATCGTTTACCATCGAAGGCATACATCCGCAGGACATCGGCATATTGCTCGACAATCGCGGCATAGCAGTAAGAACAGGGCACCATTGTACGCAGCCGCTGATGGGATGTTTCGGCATACCAGGAACTGTTCGTGCATCATTTGTCATGTATAATACCATGGAGGAGATCGATGCACTCGTAGCAGGACTGAAAAAAGCAATAAAAATATTGTTATAGGGAGAATGAGTGAACAGCAGACCATAACAGAAACCGAGCGGGAGATTGTGGAGGAGTTTGCGCTTTTCGATACGTGGGATGAGAAGTATGAATACATCATCGACCTTGGCAAAAAGCTTCCACCACTTGAAGAACAACATAAGGTAGATGATAATCGCGTGAGAGGTTGCCAGTCAACCGTATGGCTGGTTGCAGAATATCGTGACGGGAAGATTTTTTTTAAAGCCGATAGTGATTCGGTAATTGTAAAAGGGCTTATCAGCATGCTGGTACGCGTGCTTACAGGCCACACGCCGGACGAGATCATTGAAGCGAAGCTTGGATTTATACAGGAGATAGGCATGAACACACACCTTGCGCAAACACGTTCCAACGGTTTGCTGGCAATGGTGAAACAGATGAAGAATTATTCGCTGGCGTTTAAATTGAAAGAATCCATTAATTAAGTGATATGGATGAAGCAGCAGAAATACTGAAACAAAAAGTAACAGAAGTGTTGCAGACGATCTTCGATCCGGAGATTCCTGTGAACATTTATGAACTTGGATTGATCTATGAAGTGAATGTGTTGCCTATCAACAATGTTCAGATAGTGATGACGCTTACTTCGCCTGCATGTCCTGCAGCGCAGTCGTTGCCGGTAGAAGTAGATCAGAAGGTACGTGAGATAGAAGGAATAAATGATGTGCATGTAGCAGTGACCTGGACTCCAACGTGGAATAAAAGCATGATGTCTGAAGCGGCTCAGCTCGAGTTAGGCTTTATGTAAAAAGGAATAAATATGAAAATAACCGCACAGGAAGAGTATGGCTTGCGTATACTTGTACGCATAGCAAGCTGCAAAGATGCGGCCGGTATCACTATTCCGCAATTGAGTGAATTGGAAGGCCTCACCAGTCATTACGTTGCAAAGCTTACGCGTACATTGAGGATAGCTGGCTATATCAACAGCACGCGCGGATATAAAGGCGGGTATGTATTGGCACAACCCGCGGAGCAGATCATTATTGGTAGAGTGCTGGAAGCTTTGGGGGGTAATTTATTCGATAAAAAATTCTGCGGAACACATGCGGGCAGCGTAAGGTTGTGTACTAATTCTGTGGATTGTTCCGTACGTTCTCTCTGGCAGATCGTTCAAACCAGCGTGGATAATGTGCTCGATAAGATCACGCTTCATCATCTTGTTAATCCCGAGAAAGAATCTGCAATGGTTTTGCAGCAGATATTGCAGCAGGGCTTGCGAGCGCCGGTTTTGTAGTAGATTAATTGTATTAATTAAAGCAGTAAGGGAACGCGGATCATTAGGGTCTGTTAGGATTAATTAGGATCAGTCGCTGCGTTTACCCAGTCTTCCACTTACGCAAGAACAATCCTAATAAATCCTAACAGATCCTGATGATCCGCGTTCCCCCGCTTATACTATAAACTTCTAACCAATTCCGCCATTTTTTCTCTCGTTGCCTCATCAGGAACTAGCCCTTCTCCTGCCTGTAAATTATCAACTGCATGCTCCGGCTTGCTGGTAGCTGGTATCACACACGTTACTGCCGGATGAGAAATGATGAATTTCAAAAACAACTGGCTCCAGCTATTGATCCCGTATTCCTTCACCCATGAAGGCAATTGCCTGCCCCGCACTTTGTTGAAAAGCGCGCCTTCCGTAAAAGGACGATTGATAAGCGTAGCCACTCCATGATCCGCAGCAATACGCAGTAATGTTTTTTCTGCATGGCGTGAAGCGATGGAGTAATTGAACTGCACAAAATCCAGCGGAGTGTTCTCAATAATGTTTGCCAACTCGTCCTGCATGGCATCAGTATAGTGTGTAATGCCGATGTATCTTATTTTTCCTGCAGCTTTCCATTCGCGCAGGGTTTCGAGATGTGATTTCCAATCTACCAGGTTGTGTATCTGCATAAGATCGATGGTGCTGCGCTTCATTTTGCGCATGGAGTCTTCCATTTGGCGGATGCCTTCGTGTTTTCCTTCGATCCAAACCTTAGTGGCATAAAAGAACTGATCTGCATCTGAAGCTTGTGTAAGCTCGCCCACTACTTCTTCTGAGCGGCCGTACATAGGAGAGCTGTCAATAAGCGTTGCGCCTGATTGCTGCATTGCTTTCAGCACTTGCTTCAGCGGTTCTTTATCTGAATTGGGTGCAACATCAAAAACCTGCCATGTGCCGAGACCGATGACGGGCAATTGTTCTTTTGTGGATGGTATTGACCTGGTTAACATTTATGGTTAAATTTCTTTTTACGATTATGAGAAAAGGGAACGCGGATTATTAGGATCTGTTAGGATTTATTAAGATCAGTTGCTGAACCACTCAAGATCATCAAGAACAAATCCTAATAAATCCTAACAGATCCTGATGATCCGCGTTCCCTTCTTCATGCATTACAACCCCTCATCAAATTCCAGTTTCTCCTCCTTCTCTTTCTTCATAATTCCAAACCTGTAACTGATACCCAAATAAAATATTTGTCCCTCACGGCGATTAACAGACACTTGTTGCAGGTAAGCAGTATTGATAGTAGACTTTTGTCTTTGCGACCTAAAAATATCAGAAGCAGTAAATGTTATGGATACTTTGTTTCGAAACAGATCCTGCCGCAATCCTGAATTAAACACCAGCACAGGATAAAATTTGCCCTGAGGCGTCAGCCGCGCAGAGCGGTAATTGGCGCTAACCTGCAGCATGGTGCTTTTAGTAATAGTGAAATTACTGTTGAGGTTAGCAGACAGCGACACTACCGACCTGTTTTGAATGTAGCCAAGATTATCAGCATTAATGCGGTTATAAAAAATATTGGTACTCAGGTTGGTGCTGAACCATTTGTTGGTCTTTACAGATAAAATAAGCTCAAGGCCCGCCGACCGGCTGTTAGATAAATTTTGTTCTGTGGTCAGCAGCGTGCTGTCGTTCAAAGGAATGACCACAGAGGTAAAACCATTTTTTGTATACCGGTAGTAAATGCTCGGAACAAAGGAAACATTCTTTCCCTGCCACTTATAGCCGAACTCTATTGAATGAATGATCTCGGGCAGCAATTTCGGGTTGCCTGAACGCAGGTTGCGCGGGTCCTGGAATTCAGGAAAAGGATTGAGCTCATCAGCCTCGGGACGGTTTACGCGCTTGCTGTAATTAAGCTGCAATTCATGATTGTCTTTAATATTGTAAGAAAGATGAACTGTTGGGTAGACCTTGAAGTAATCATTATACACAAAAGAATCTACTGATCCGGGAAAAGCATCGGTGGGCAGTAAATGACTTTTCGTAAAAACAGCCTCAGTCCTTGCACCAACAGAAAATCCAAATTGCTCATAGCTTTTCTGATAAGTGGCATATAC
>JBAVMD010000769.1:0-5543 GCA_049689695.1 Chitinophagaceae bacterium
ATCAACGACTCACTGTTCATCCCGAATCCCCGCAGCAGCGATTCACGATAGTGACGGCCGGGTGAGGGATCGACAGTAGAATCGCTGTAGCTCTCGATCCCTCACCCCGGCCCTTGCTATCGTGGAGTTCTTGCTGCGGGGATTCGGGATGACAGTGAGGTATTAAAAAATGATCATCACTTAATGCTCACAGCTCGCAGCTCATAGCTTACACCTCTTCATTGCTTCACCGCCGCAATGCCTGGCAATTCTTTTCCCTCAAAATATTCAAGCATGGCGCCGCCGCCGGTAGATACGTAGCTCACTTTATCATCGTAACCAAATTGATTGACTGCTGCAACGCTGTCGCCGCCACCAACCAATGAGTATGCTCCTTCCTGTGTTGCATCTGCAACTGCCTGCGCAATGCTCTTTGTGCCGTGCTGGAACTTTTCCATTTCAAACACGCCCATCGGGCCATTCCATAGAATTGTTTTTGAACGATGGATCACGTTACAGAACTGGTCGCAGGCATTTTTGCCAATGTCGAGGCCCATCCATCCGTCAGGAATATTGTTGCTGGGCGCAGCAGAGGTTTGCGCTTCTGCACTGAACTTATCCGCGATCACAGAATCTGAAGGCAGGTGAATGCAAACATTTTTTTCTTCTGCTTTCTTTAGCAGGTCTGTGGCAGTATCCAGCCGGTCTTCTTCGCACAAGGATGTGCCGATCTTTCCACCCTGCGCCTTAATGAAAGTATAAGCCATGCCGCCGCCGATGATGATGTCGGTTGCTTTATCCAACAGGGTTTCCAGTATCAGTATTTTATCGCTCACCTTGGCGCCGCCGATGATGGCAGTGAAAGGAGTGGCTGAGCTGTTCAAAACTTTCTCAGCGCTCTTGATTTCATTTTCCATCAGCAGCCCGAACATTCTTTTTTCAGGCGAAAAGAATTTTGCAATGATGGCTGTAGACGCGTGCGCACGGTGTGCTGTGCCAAATGCATCGTTCACATAAACATCTCCCAGCTTGCTGAGCTTTTCTGCGAATGCTTCATCCCCTTTTTCTTCTTCCTTGTAAAAACGAAGGTTCTCCAGCAGCAATACCTCGCCGGGCTTCAGGTCAGCCGCTGCTTTTACCGCCTGCTCACCAATGGAATCATCTGCAAAAAGCACTTTTGTGCCTTCGAGCAATTTACCTAAGTGAGGCACCACGTGCTTCAGGGAATATTTTTCCGTGGGGCCATCTTTCGGGCGGCCGAGGTGGCTCATTAATATTACGCTTCCGCCATCATTCAATATTTTTTGAATGGTTGGAATAGCCGCCTGCATGCGGTTATCATCGGTGATCTCGTACTTTTCATTCAATGGAACATTGAAGTCAACACGAATAACTGCCTTCTGTCCCGAAAAATTATAGTCTGAAAATTTACTCATAAATTCGCCCCTTTTTATATACGTAATCCTGTAAAGATAGCGTTAGTACCGCATTCAATTTTAAGGCTCATGAAGACCCCCTACCCCGTGTTATTAGCATGCGCGGCCATGATAGTTCTGGCCCTTTCATGCCAGAAAGAAATAAGCTCCGAACAATCACAGGATCCGGACCCTGACCCGCCAACGGGAAAGAAATGCCGGGTTACTGAAGCGAGCAACCTGCAATGGTCTGAGATGGAGGAAGACTCAACCTCTTTCACCAGGTTCTTTTACGACAGCATCGGCCGCGTCAAAAATATTATTGTGTTTACCGGAGATACCGACAGGTATTATTATTCGCCCACACAAATCATTATTGAGGAGCCGAGGACTTACGATCGCGGAGGCGGCCCGCAAACCGACCTGTGGACGCTCACTTATGCACTGGACCCGAGGGGACTGGCTAAGTATTCCACCAACAATTACAATGGTTATTTCAATACAGATTCTACTGTATACACGTACGACGCAAACGGCTACCTGGTGCGCCAGGATGTATACGACCTTTTTACGGGCGATGATTACGTTGTGAATTATTCTTATAAAGATGGGAATATGGTAAAGGCTGTGTTTCAACCCACTTATAACTATCATCCGGACAGCATTGTTTTCAAGTACACAGATACCGACGCAACAACGGACGTTTATCATTATATGACCTCCGATAAGTACCGCGATAATAGTTTTTACCCGTGGACGGGAAAGCAAAGCAAAAAGCTCATCAGCCAAAGCATGTATTACTGGCCCTGGGAAACCACTACTTCCAGGCTGGAATATTCTATGGGCTCCGATGGCGTTCCCGTTACCATCCGCACAAAGGCTACCAGCAGCGCAAGGCCGGGTGTAGAAAAGACAGATGCAATATTTGTGAAATACAAATGCGATTAAAACGATACCAATAAAAAAGCCCCGGTCTGCGATCGGGGCTTTTTCTATAAAGCTCTTTTTCCTATCTGTATCTTACCTGTATCTTACTTCGATATAAGCTTGGCAAAGTATTCTACTGTGCGCACCAGCTGGCTTACATAGCTCATTTCGTTATCGTACCAGGATACTGTTTTTATCATCTGAACATCGCCGTTGGTCTGCACCTTGGTTTGCGTTCCATCGAACAGTGAACCGTAGTGCATGCCGATCACGTCGCTGCTCACGATCTCGTCTTCAGTATATCCAAAGCTTTCATTAGAAGCGGCCTTCATAGCGGCATTGATCTCTTCTACGGATACTTTTTTACCAAGCACGGTCACCAGCTCAGTTAATGAACCGGTAAGCGTAGGCACGCGTTGGGCGGTACCATCCAGCTTGCCTTTGAGGCTGGGCAATACCAGGCCAATGGCTTTGGCGGCTCCGGTGCTGTTTGGAACGATGTTCTGCGCTGCAGCCCTTGCCCTGCGAAGATCGCCTTTGGGGTGGGGAGCATCCTGTGTATTCTGGTCGTTGGTATAGGCATGCACCGTGGTCATAAGACCTGCAATGATGCCATATTTTTCCTCCAGCACCTGTGCCATAGGGGCAAGGCAGTTGGTAGTGCAGGAAGCGCAGGAGATGATGGTCTCGCTGCCATCCAGGATATTGTGGTTCACATTGAATACGATGGTCTTAAGATCGCCGGTGGCGGGTGCGGAGATCACCACTCTTTTAGCGCCTGCGGTAATGTGGGCGGCTGCTTTGTCCTTATCTGTAAAGAACCCCGTGCATTCCAGCACTACGTCTACCTCATGTTGTTTCCACGGTATTTTAGCAGGATCTTTTTCAGCGTAGATCTTTATTTCATCACCTTCTACCACGATGGAGTTTTCGGTGGCTTTTACATCGGCATTAAAGCGGCCATGGGCGGTATCATACTTCAACAGGTGCGCCAGTACCTTGGGGCTGGTGAGGTCGTTCACGGCTACCACATCAATTCCTTCCATTTGATAGATCCGGCGATAAACAAGGCGTCCTATACGTCCGAACCCGTTGATCGCCACTTTAACTGTGCTCATAGATTAAATTTTGAGATGAAAGTTTTGAGGGTGCGAAGTTACAGGGATTGCTAATAGTTTCCTGTATCAGATGTTTCAATTTTGGGTGATTCAGTCAAAATATTTGGACGGGAAAGCGGTTGCCGCTATCTTTGCCGTCCCTTTTCAACGAGCCGCGTTCGTCTAAGGGTTAGGACACCACCCTTTCACGGTGGTGATACGGGTTCGAATCCCGTACGCGGTACTTCTTCAATCAAAACCCTTGCCCAGCAAGGGTTTTTGCATGTTTGCCGGTTTACCATAATTTAGAAAAAGGAAACTCTTAAAGGAAACAGCCATGCCTTCTAACTTTTATTTTACTTCAAAAAGGTTATGTCTTTTATCGGCGCTGGCATTATTGTTTGCTTTTACATCCCATGCACAAAACACTGAAGTATCAAAACAAAAAAAGCTGAACGTTCTTTTCATAATCTCCGATGACCTGAGGCCGGAGCTCGGCAGCTATGGAGTAAGCGCTATCCAAACGCCTAATATAGATAAAATAGCTGCACGGGGAACCCGGTTCGATAACGCCTATGCACAATTTCCTGTTTGCAATCCTTCGCGGGCTTCTTTTCTTACGGGCCGCTACCCAACGCAAACAGGCGTTATGAACAATAACGATTACTTCCGGCGCAAGCATCCTGATTTTATAACACTTCCTCAATATTTCAAACAGCATGGTTATGCTTCCCTGCGCAGCGGTAAGATCTTTCATGGTGGTATTGACGACGAGGTTTCCTGGACAGAAGGCGGAGAACCTATCAATTTAGCCATTACCGAACGTGGCAATCCAAATTACAAGCCACCCGCAACTACAAAGCTGCCGGCAGACCAGGGTTTGCGCAGCGAGCAGTCAGACAGAATTATCGTGCTTGATGGCGAAGGCGAATCTCACGGCGATTATAAAACGGCTACAAAGGCCATTCAATTCTTAGATAAGTATAAGGGGCAACCATTTTTTCTGGCGGTTGGTTTTGTAAAGCCACACAGCCCTCCTACCGCGCCAAAGAAATTTTTTGATCTGTATGATGCAGATAAAATAGCATTGCCCGAAGATTACGCAACCGTCCCCAAAGCGCCTGCCGGTTTGCCGGAAATTTCAATAGCCTCAAGGAACAGTGATCTGTTTATTGGCCGCGAGTCGACTCCCGCTTTGGCCCGGGAAATGAAACGCGCTTATTACGCTTCCGTAAGTTTTATGGATGCGCAGGTGGGCCGGGTAATGCAGGCGCTGGAACGCAATAACCTGCAGGAAAATACCATTGTTGTTTTTTTCGGCGACCATGGTTATCATCTCGGAGAAAAAGGCAAATGGTCTAAAGCATATTCTTTATATGAGCTGGGCTTACGCGTTCCCCTGGTAATTGCCGTTCCAAAAGGAAAAGCACAGTACACCACGCAAGTTGTTGAGTTGGTTGACCTCTACTCAACCCTGGCAGAGCTTTGCGGATTGCCTGCGCCCGCAGCCATTGAAGGCAACAGCCTTGCGCCTTTGTTGAAGGATCCCGCAGCAGCCTGGGATTTTCCCGCATACGGCATAACTGAATACCAGAAAAAAACAGGAAGGTCAGTAAGAACAAAGACATGGCATTACGTTGAGTGGGACGAAGGCAAAGCCGGCGCGATGCTGTTCAGGCATCCTGAAGATCCACATGAATTGAAGAACCTTGCCAATGATCCGGCCTATTCCTCTGTGGTACTGCAAATGAAACAATTGCTTAAGAAAATGCCGTAAGTTTCCAGGCCGGCTTGTGTAATTTTGAGCTTTTCATCATCCCTAAGAAAACTGCTGCATGAGATATACTTTACTCTGCTTTACTGTATTGCTTTTATCCCTGAGCTCATCCGCGCAACGCAATCTTTCCGGCAGCATCAAACACAGCCCGCATACCTATGTTTTTAAGATCGATAAAAAAGAAACACAATTATTAGAAGATAAAGGTCTGCATAAGGTAGATGAGAAATACCTGCATTCCCTTGTAGATTCTTTCGAAACGGGGAAAGACGAACCGCCGGTATTAAAGGAAGGCAATTACCTGTTCGTACATGCGTTGAACAATCAGCTCATGTATAAATTATATAC
>JBAVMD010000770.1:0-1838 GCA_049689695.1 Chitinophagaceae bacterium
GGCTGCAACAATGCGGTTGATGCTTTCAAGCACTTCTTCCCCGCCTTCTAATTTGATGGCATGCGCCCCGGTTTCTTTCATGATTCGGATGGCAGATGCGAGCGCTTCTTTTGAATTGGATTGATAAGAACCAAATGGCATGTCTACCACCACCAGGCACCTGCTTACACCACGTATAACCGAAGAAGCATGATAGATCATCTGGTCCAGCGTGATGGGGAGTGTGGTCTCATGCCCGGCCATTACATTCGATGCAGAATCACCTACCAGTATTACATCAATGCCTGCGCCGTCAAACACTCTGGCAAACGAAAAATCATAGGCGGTGATCATGGAGATCTTTTCACCGTTCGATTTCATTTTCTGAAGAGTGTTGGTAGTAATTCTTTTGACTTCTTTATTTACAGACATGCTGGTTTTTAAATTAGCCGTAAATATAGATTAAGTTTTAGGTTTCACGCCAAGACGCAAAGGAAGACGCAGAGGCGCAATGAGGCTTCGCCTTTTAAAATCCCGGGTTCTTGCGGAGAGAAAAGGCGAAGCCTCTTACGCATTAAAGAGAACATAGCGCAAATCAGGGAAGATTTTTGGATTTTGCAGATTATCCGTTAAATTTTTAGGACGCTCCACCGATCAGCTTCGCTGATCTAATCTGCAAAATCCAAAAATCATCTTTAATCTGCGCTATTCTTTGCGTCTTTGCGTGAAACCCTCCTACGAATTCCTTTCTTTTATTTCTTCATACAAATGTTGCACAAGACCATCCGCAAGACCAATCTTAGGAACATATATTTCAGGAGCATTTGCCCAGCGCATTACATTAATATATATAAGCAATGCAGGTACAATCACATCCGCACGGTCTTCACGTAACTTATATATATGCATACGTTCTTCAAGGGGTACGCTGCTGAGCTCTCTGTGATAATCTTTCAGCAACTCAAGGGGCAGGGGTTTTCCATCTTTTCTTTTCGATAAGGAAAATACCTTGTTGATGTTGCCTCCCGATCCGATCGCGACCACATCGTTGTCATGGCCCTTCAACCGGCTCCTCAAAAAATCTTTCATAGTATTCCATAAAGGCTCTTCCACCTGGCCTTTGAGTAACCTGATGGTCCCTATATTGAAAGACTCTTTAAATATCAGCCTTGTATCGGCAAAAAAAGTAAGCTCGGTGCTGCCGCCACCTACATCGATGTATAGATAAGAATGTTCTTTGTCCATATACTCCGCCACGTGATTCTCATAAATAAGTGTGGCTTCTTTATCGCCCGTGATCACTTCTATTTCAATCCCTGTTTCTTGTTTTACTCTTTCGATAATGGCAGCGGAATTTGTAGCATCACGCATGGCAGAAGTGGCGCAGGCCTTCAGGTATTTTACATCGTACGCATCCAGTAGGTATTTGTAAGACTTGATGGTATTCAGCATTGCTGCTTCTCGTTCCGGTGAGATCTCATTGGTCTCAAATACATCAAAGCCCAGGCGCAAAGGAACACGCACAAGATTGAGCTTGTTGAATTGGGGTTTGCCGTTCGTTTGAACAACCTCTGTGATCAGTAGCCGGGCTGCATTACTTCCGATGTCTATAGCCGCAAGACGCATTCAGTTGCTTTTAGTTTATAGTTTGTAGTTAATTCTGCATATTATGAACTTAACTACAAACCATAAACCACAAACTATAAACATTTATCATATTGCTGCCGGAACCGAAGTGGGAGCAGTGTCCAGCTGTTGCGAAGCTTCCAGTTTTTCCAGCGTTTTCTGGTAGAGATAATTATATATCTCTATTTGCGAACGAACTTTCTGGAGAGAATTATCGGTAACATATTTATTGC
>JBAVMD010000771.1:0-1742 GCA_049689695.1 Chitinophagaceae bacterium
TGTCAACCTATAATGATGCAGATAATAATGCAGAGAATGGTACGATAGACGATAATAAATCGGGCAATTGGTTATTCATCAATACATACAATGTTGTAAAAGTTCCTTTTTATAAAGGATATTACGCGGAATTTAAAGTAAAAGATCTTTCGGAGTTCTGGCTGAATAACGGAGGTGTTGATCAGAATGCGCATCTTGCTATTCAGTTGATTGATTTCACCGCGCAAAGATCTGGCAGCAGGAATGCTTTGCTGAATTGGAAAATGGGCAGTGAAGAAAAGATCGTTCGGTACGAAATAGAAATGGCGAAGGATAAAGCAGCGATGCAATCGGGTCAGTTCATAAAGATCGGTCAATCTGCCGCAACAGGAAGCGCTTCTTTCATTGCATATAATTTTACAGATTCCGATCCTGATAAATTCGATACGGTTTATTATCGATTGAAGATTGTTTATAACGATGGAAAGTTTAGCTACTCAGGTGTGCGGCCGGTAATATTTGACGACGCTGTTCCCTGGACGCTTTATCCCAATCCATCCCGCGGAAGATTTTACCTGGACTTCCAGGGAGATATTAATGAACCGATGGTAGTGAATTTATTTGATGCAAAAGGCAGCCTGATAAAATCATTCACCAAACAAAGCAATGGCTTTATGCAAAAAGTGGAGATCGATCTTTCTGCTGGTGTTTATGCAAATGGCATTTACCTGCTGAAAGTAAGTGTTGGAGGTAAGGTGAATACGTTCAAGTTGTATAAGCAATAGATTACACCCAAAACAAACCACCAAATGCCCACCATCGGAAAAACCCCGCTCATAAAATTAGAACGCTTGTCAGAACCCGGCTGCGCCGAGATATATGTAAAATACGAAGGCGCTAACCCAACCGGCAGCATGAAAGACCGTATGGCGCTTTCGATGGTGGAAGGCGCTGAGCGGAGAGGACAGCTAAAGCCGGGAGGCCGTGTAATGGATTATACCGGTGGAAGCACAGGCAGCTCACTTGCCATGGTGTGCGCAACAAAAGGCTACCAGGCATATTTTGTTTCGTCTGATGCTTTTGCGCAGGAAAAGCTGCAGACCATGCGGGCTTTCGGTGCCCAGCTTGAAATTTTTCCCAGTGATAATGGCAAGATAACGGCAAAGCTGATCGATTCGATGGTTGCCCGCGCAAAAGAACTGAGCACCGAGCCCAATACTTTCTGGACCGATCAATTCAATAATGTCGACAACCGGAATGCATATCATAATATGGCGAGAGAGATCATGGATGTTCTCGGGAACGGCATAGATGAATTTATTATGGGTGTTGGAACAGGCGGATGTTTTTCGGGTAACGCAGAAATATTTAAAAAGGAAATACCAGGTATCCGTTGCATTGCTATTGAGCCTTTCAATGTGCGTGCGCTTTCTGGTGGCGATGTTTCCGGAACGCATAGGCTGGAAGGGATTGGTACCGGTTTTATTCCGGCAATATGCCGTTTAGATCTTGCAGATGAAATTGTGGCCGTTGCCGATGCAGATGCGCAGGAAACAGCAAGAAAGCTGGCGAGGATGGAGGGAATATTCGGAGGAACTACTTCCGGCGCAAATGTATGGACGGCCATACAACGTGCAAGAAAGATAGGGGCGGGGAAGAAGATCGTTACGGTGATTTGTGATTCAGGGTTGAAGTATTTGAATGGGGATTTGTACTCCCCGGGCCCCCTCTAAGGGCTTCACGCAAAGACGCAAAGGAAGACG
>JBAVMD010000772.1:0-7583 GCA_049689695.1 Chitinophagaceae bacterium
CTGTAAGACCGTTCTCGTTAATGTCAACAACCACCAGCTTGCCTGGTTTAAAAGGCAGCATTGCTTTTATATACGAAGAGCCGATAGTACCCGCACCTCCAATCACCAATACACTCTTACCGCCGATCAATTCAGAGAGGCGGCTGTGATTGGCGGCAAGATCATCTGCCAGCAGGCTTTTAATACGACCTGTAATTTTTTCGTTGATGAATTGTCCTATATTAAATATCCCTTTCATGAGTATTGCCTTTTTTATACCAGTTTATCATTTGGCCAACGCCGTGATCTGTTGAATAAGGAGGCGTAAATCCCAGGCGCATATTGGTGCCGGTATTATCAATCACAAAAGAACCGAATAATCTTTTATAAAGTCCGGGCTTAACGGCACGCATCATGGCGCGCATAAAACCCGGAATGCTTACCAGTTTTGATTTTTTTCCTGAATGCTTACTTATCAACCTGATAAGCTCATCAGTAGCAAGCGGCTGAGCATCGCCGGGAATAAAAATACCGGGCTGACGTGTGTCGATAATTCGATGAATGAGCTCGATAAGATTGTCCAGGAAAACCATGCTGCGCCGGTTGCCGGTATTCCCTAACGGAAGAGGCCTTCCTTTATTGATCACGTCAATCAACTTTGCGATGTTTCCTTTTACACCCGGCCCGTATACTACAGGAGGGCGCACTATGCTTACCACAAAAGCATCGGTCTGTAATGATTGAAGATATTGCTCCGCCATCAATTTGCTTTTCCCGTATGGATCTTCAGGCTTGCACGCCGAGCTTTCGTTCAGTACCTCATCCGTTCCTTCTCCATAAACCTTTACCGTGCTGATGTAAATGAAATGACGCACACCTGAATGCAGCGCATGATCTGCCAGGTCTTTCGTTAATCCAAAATTAATATCCATGTACACTTTCTCATCCTGCAAAGACATATCGTGCGCTTTACCCGCAAGATGAACGATGGTATCAATACCATTAAGATCGATCGCAGCTGGGCTTGTTGAGCGAAGAGATATTGGCACCAGCCGGTAACGATCTGTTTTATAGCTCATGAAGCGCTGACCTACGAAACCGCCTGCGCCGGTAACTGCAACAGTAAGCATCAGGCGTTGTTTCTTTTAAGGGCAGGCTTTATAAATTCAAAAATCTTGGAAAAGTATTTCATGGATATTACCAGCATATTCGTTCTTACTCCGTTCTCCCTGCATGCCCTGATAATTTCTTTGTTCAATGTATACCGGCTCAGGATATTCTTATTACTTACGCCCCCGGTGCGCATGTAAACCATTATTTCAGGATGATAAGAATATTTCATGCCTTTCCCGTTCATGAACCGCATAAGCAGTTCATAGTCGGCAGCTATTTTATAATCCAGTTTGTACAATCCGTATTGTTCATAAAATGAACGCTTCACATAAAAAGACGGATGCGCCGGCATGTAGCCGTACGCAAACTTGCGCGGATGAAATTTACGTGATGAGTATAACCGTACGATGCGCTGCAGGTTGGCAGGCCGCACAAAAGCGATGTCGCCAAAAACAGCATCCACATTTTCTTTTTTGAAATGCGCTACCATGCGCGAAATAACCTGATCATGCGGAAAGAAGTCATCTGAATTAAGTATCCCGATCACATCGCCGGTGCTCATAAGAATACCTTTGTTGATGGCATCGTACAAACCTTTATCTCTCTCCGAAACATATTTTGCAACATGAGGATAGGATTGAATGATGCTCACCGTATCATCTTTTGAGCCTCCGTCAACAAGAATGTGCTCGATGTCAGAATAATCCTGGCGCTTCACGCTATCAAGTGTATCTTTTAATGTAGCAGCGCTGTTATATGTTACTGTGATGATAGAAACTTTCATGTGATTTTGCGTTCTCTTACTTCAACTGCCGGATTGCCCTGGTAAATTTTATACTCCTCGAGGTCTTTTGTTGCAACCGAGCAGGCTGCCAGCACTGCATGAGACCTGCAGGTAATGCCGGGACAAACCATGGCCTGCGCGCCGATCCACGCACCTTCTTCCAATACAATACCTTTAACCATCAGATCGAATGTGGATTTAGTAAAATCGTGATTGCCGGTAAGCAGCATGGCGCCCTGCGATAAGCAGGCATTGCTGCCGATAAGCACATCTGCAAGATTGTCTATCCAAACATTTTCTCCGATCCATGCATGATCGCCGATCGTCAACTTCCAGGGATATTTAATGTTTACCGAAGGTTTTATTACCACTCCCTTCCCAACTTTTGCACCGAACATGCGCAGTAACGATACTTTCAACCCGGAGCTGATGTTAAGCGAGTTTTTAAAAAATAAAATATTGGTGAGGTACCAGGCTATTTGTTTGAAGCGTGATGCTTTGATCTCCGCTTTGTACCAATCGTTTTTGTATGATGAAAGATCGGTCTTCATGCAAAAAGAGAAATATACCTGCCGTAAAAATCTATCCTGTCTGTAAATTGATCTGCATAATCTTTTGCGCCCTGCGACCACTTGTTGTATTCCTCCTGGTCCATTTTGCAGAATTCTTCCAGCTTGTTTGCAAAAGCGGATGGTTCTTGCAAGGGAAGATCAAAGCCGGCTGGTATTTCATCGAGACGACGCCAGGGAGTTTTATCGCTTATTAAAACAGGCACACCGGCAGACAATGCTTCGTAAATAGAGTGGCCGAAATTTTCTCCAAGCGTTGGCAGCACAAATAAATGATACTTTTTAAGCGTAGTAAAAACCTGCGCATGCGGCAATGGACCATAAAAAGAAACGCTCGAATTGCCGCCCACGGCCTCAGCTTTTTTACGGCAATCCATCGAATAGATCATATCGTCTTCTTCTCCATACACGTCCAGCAGCAAATTACAATTTTCACTTACCTGTTTCATGGCGCTCAAAGCAAAATGCAGGTTCTTTTTAGGATGTATCCTTGAAATAAAAATGCAGTTCAGCCGACCGGGTATTTTCATCCTCTCCTGCCAGGGCTCACGGTCTACATTAGGAATATTTTCTGCGAGTATTATTCTGGCATGCTGTGAAAAGAATCTTTGGATGTCCTGCTCTTCCTGTTCATCGGTTGCGTGAAAAATAATTTGCTTGTGCCAGCCGAGCGACCTGAATGCAGTTAAAAAGAATTTCTTCTTCAGCGTTTTTTTCTGCAAAGCGCCGTGCTGCAACATGCCACGCGGCGCCAGTATAACCCTTCCCCGGAATTTTGTATTGCGCAGCCACCAGAGTGGCTTTAGTGTAAATGCAAGTGAGAACATGCTGTTGAAATAAACCACTTCCGGTTTTATTTCACGAACGATATCCGCAAATCGGCGCCTGTCGAGATAAGAAGGAGAAGCGTAAAATATTTTCACATGTTCGCCAAGCGGCAACCAGGTATCTGTCTCAATGCCCGGGTAAGCCTGTTTATCTCCCAGGTCCCTGTCTGATGTTAAAATGAAAAAGGAAAATTTTTCCCTGAATGCATCCACAATGTTCTTGCACGATTGAATAGGCCCCCCGGCTTTAAAACCAGGTTCGTACCAATCGGTCATGATGAGAACTATGGGTTTGGAGTAGATCATTGTGAGGGATGAGCGGGTTTTTTGAGCTGTGAGCTTCGAGCTTCGAGCGCTTTTCTTGCTCGCAGCTCGCAGCTAGTAGCTAATCAACGCCATTCTTTTCTAACCAATATTCTAAAATCACGAGCAGCCATATCTCCATCCATCGCACGGAACCATCGGCTTTGAGGAATTGCTTCCATCTTGCAAGCACTTGTTCGCCAACCATAAATTCGCGGGCAGCCAACTGCTGAATGCGTTCTTCACAAAATGAACGCAGTTCATTCTTCATCCATACATCCCAGGGAAATACAAAGCCCTGCTTTTTTCGATGAACAATTTCATGCGGCAGCAGATCGCCCAGCGACTCCACCATCAGGCTTTTAGGGTAAGTAGGATATTTCCATTTATCGGGAATGCTCAACACAAACTCTACCAGCTCATGATCAAAGAAAGGCTCGCGCACTTCCAGTGAAACGGCCATGCTCATCTGGTCTGTGTCCTTTAACAGGGTATTCTGTGTATAGCCCAGGTAATCTGCAATAGAAACCTGGCTAAGGTCAGGGAATTGCTCAATAGCGCTGCGTTTCTCCTGCAACTGCTGCGCAACCAGGCTTTGCGTGCCTACTTCGTGCGTGGTAAGCTTACCGATCATGCGCGGCGAATTGATCTGCCTGAAGATCGGGTAACATTCTGCAATAGACGCACGGTCTGATGACAACAATTGTTTCATTCTATCGTACCGCATGCTGCCGTTCACTCTTATGAGGCCGGCTGCAAGGCGGCGAAAAGGACGCGACATCATCCATGCGCTTTTTACCCTGCGCAGCTTATGATACATGAAAAAGAAGGGATAGCCTGCAAACAGCTCATCGCCGCCAACGCCTGAAAGCGCTACGGTCAAACCATGCTGCCTGATCTTTTTAGATACCACGTAAGTATTTACACCATCGCCGCTGGGGGAATCCATGCTGTTAAGCGCATGCATAAGTTCATCCAGGAACAATTTCGGCTGCACTTTAACGGTAGTATGCCGTGTATTGAATTTTTTTGCGATGATGGCTGCATATTCGCTTTCGTCAAATTCTTTTTCTTCGAACCCGATGGTGAAAGTATTCACGGGCTCCTTGCTGGCTGCTGCCATTAAGCCCACCACGGCGCTGGAATCTATGCCGCCGGATAAAAATGCGCCCAGCGGCACATCGCTTATAAGCCTGCGCTCTACGGATTGCTGCAACAACTTTCTCAAATGCTGCTGCACGTATTGCTTGTCATCCAACCCCTCAAATGAGCGGGGGCTGGTGATGTCCCAGTATTTTTTAATTTCTTTTTTGCCGTTGCCAATGAGCATCCAGCTACCGGCTTCAAGCTGCATTACATTTTTAATGATGGAATGCGGAAAGCCTACCGATTGAAATTCGAGAAAATCATCAATGGCCTGTGTATTTACCTTGCGGGGAACAAGCCCTGATCCAAGCAAGGCCCTTATCTCAGAAGCAAACAACAGCTTTTCATCGTCCAGGTAATAATAAACCGGCTTCACGCCCATGCGGTCGCGTGCCAGGAACAGCTCACGCTTATGGGTATCCCAAAGCGCAATGGCAAACATGCCTGCTAATTTTTCCAGGCAGGCTGGTCCCCATTTACTATACGCGGCCAGTATTACTTCAGAATCTCCATTGGTTTTATAAGGATAGTCCGGCAGCTCTTTTTTCACTTCCCGGAAATTATAGATCTCCCCATTGAAGATCAGCGCATATCTGCCGGTATCGTCAAACAAGGGTTGGTTGGCTACTTCAGATAAGTCGATGATAGAAAGCCTGCGGTGACCGAGCGCTATTTCATGATTCACATAAAATCCATCCGCATCCGGGCCACGGTGTGCAATGCAGTCAGACATCCTGCGGATGGTGTTTCCATCCACGGCCTGGTTCCTGAGGTTCAATATGCCGGTAAGTCCACACATAATTTTATTCCCCTAAGGGTTGGCTTCAAATGGTAAAATTACTTCTTTCATTGTTGGTGCTGCTAAGCCTTTGCCGTTTCCCGGTAAAGCTCGAGGTATTCCCCGGCTATCTTTTCCGCATCGAAACGTTTTACATTATCGAATCCCTTCTGTACCAGCGCTTCACGGTAGGCATCGTCGTTGATAATGCGCAGAATGCCGGCACGTATAGAGGCTACGTCAAAAGGATCTGCCAGGTACGCCGCATCGCCGGCTACTTCGGGCATGGAATACAGGTCGGCAGTTATTACCGGCCGGCCAACAGCCTGCGCTTCCAGAATGGGCATACCGAATCCTTCATAAGTGCTGGCCAGCGCAAGTATGTCTGCAGCTTCGTAGCGTTGCAGCATTTCATCATCGCTCAATCCCCATTTGTATTCATACGCCACATTCTTTTCTTTAAGCAACTGTTCATATTCCGCATTCTGCTTGCCGATGATCTCCAGTATGCAGGGAATGCCTTCCAGCGCCTCAATAAGGCGCGGAATATTTTTATTGTGCGCGGCGCCTATCTGCAATATTCGCGGCTGTTGTTTATTGAATGGTTTGTCTTTACGCCTGAACCGGTCAGAAATAGCAACATAGATCACCTTTATCTTATCGGGATCGCATTTAACATGCTGCAGTATTTCATTTTTGGTTGAAGTAGAGATGGCAGTAATGTAACGAGACCTTCTCACAGGAATGCTGAGCCAGAAAAACTTGAGCACCTTGTGCTTTATACCCGCTGAATTGGTGAGGTACACGCAATCAAGAATGGTATGAATGGTGCGTTTACGTGAAAGCATCAGCCCCAGGTAATTTACATCACCCGTTACATGGCTTGCTCCCTTTTGCCTGAAGGCGGCCTCAATACAATTGTATAATCTCTTAAAAAGGCCTGCGCTCTCGTACTTTGAGAAAGCAATACGCGCATCGATCTTGTTTGCAAGGCGGCGGCGCACGTCTTCGAAAATAAATTCCACGCTGTAGTTGCCTACCGTACGTGGTTTTCTCTGAAAAAATGTTACGATTGGTTTCTCAGCTAATGCCTGCATAGTTCCGTTCTTCTTCTTCTATTAGTTTGTCCAGTACTGTAAAAAAATCCATGTTGTAATTCCAGTTCAGCTGTGTTCTCGCTTTTTCGCTGGAACCATAAATATCTTCTATATCGGTAGGCCTGAAAAATTGTTGGTTGATCTTTATGGCAGACTGCGGAATAGACAGTTTATTTAAAACATATTCTACGATCTCCCTCAGCCACACTGATCTTCCTGACGAGATCACATAATCTTCGGGCTGGTCAGCCTGCAGCATCAGCCACATGGCCTCAACATATTTTTCAGACCAGCCAAAGTCGCGCTTGATCTGCAGGTTACCCAACTCCAAAACTTCCCGTGCGCCATGTTTAATGTCGAGTGCAGCCTGTATCACTTTCTTCACAAAGAAATTTTCCCCGCGCAGGTAAGATTCATGGTTGAACAGGATGCCGCAGCAGGTGTATAGTTTGTAAGATTCCCTGTAATTGATGGTGATGTAATGCGCAGCCACTTTTGAAATTGCGTAAGGGCTCAACGGGTGGAATTTCGAATCTTCGGTAATAGGCAATTGCTCTATTTTGCCGAACATTTCGCTTGTAGATGCCTGGTAAAACCTTGTGTCGGGCTTTACAAGCCTGATGGCTTCCAGCATATTCAGCACAGAGTTGATATTGAACTGTATGGTGCCGATGGGTTGCTGAAATGAAAGAGAGACCGAGCTTTGAGCAGCGAGGTTATAGATTTCGTCTGGCTTGTATTCGTTCAGTATCTTGATCACCTGTGAAAGGTCAAGCATATCGCATTCCTTCAGTTCCACACGCTCAAGAATATTAAGGTAGCGCAGCTTCTTAAGGTTGGCGTTGTACGACGAGCGTACAAGGCCGATAACACGATAGTTATGCTCCAGCAATAAACGGCTCAGGTACGCGCCGTCCTGACCAGTGATGCCGGTAATGAGTGCGATTTTTTTCATGATTGATTTGGCATAGGTGCAAGGCACAAGGT
>JBAVMD010000773.1:0-4406 GCA_049689695.1 Chitinophagaceae bacterium
CCTGTGATGCGGGTGGAACAAACTGGATGAAATTTGCCACGGTGGCGCCTTCGAGCATTGATTTTTACAATGTGAATGCAGGCCTTGGCATCCCGGGATGGTATCCTTCCTTGCTGGTGCCTACGTTGAGAAAGGGAACGCTGTATCGTATTAAAATGAACCTTGGCATGACGGCAACGATCACCGATACCATTCCTTATTTCAGGAGCAACAACAGGTACAGGGATCTGGCGCTTTCGCCGGATGGGAAAAAAATATATCTCATAACGGATAGCATTGGAAGTACATCAGGGCCCAGCGGAACAGGAACTTCTTCCCTCACCAATCGCGGAGATATTATTGAATACACGTTTACCGGAACAGATATGCTGGATAAGCAAGATCGTTATGTAGAAAGAGTTGAAAAGAAATATAAGATAACCGTGTTTCCAAACCCAGCCACACAATACGTCACTGTCAAATTTGAGCGTGGCCTGCACAAGCCGATCCATTATCAGTTAATGGATATTGCAGGAAAGCTGGTATTGGAGAAATACACCAACAGGGACGAATTCACCATAACAGTGGGACATCTTAGAAAAGGAATTTACATGCTGAGATTGTATAATGGCTACGGAGTGGAAGTGAGCCTGGAGAAAGTAATTATACAATAACACGAATTTTTAGAAACGAATTCCACGAATTTTTCCTTCTAATTCGTGTAATTCGTTTCTAAAAATTCGTGCTTTTATAACCCCACCATATTCTCCGGTTTCACCCACTCATCAAATTCTTCAGGCGTTACATATCCCAACTTCACTGCCATCTCTTTCAGCGTTGTTCCTTCCTTATGCGCTTTCTGCGCTATTTCGGCAGATTTGTAATAACCGATCTTAGTGTTAAGGGCGGTAACAAGCATAAGCGAGTTATCAACATGCTTCTTAATATTTGCTTCAATAGGCTCGATGCCTGCGGCGCATTTATCGTTAAAGCTCACACAGCCATCGCCAATAAGCCTTGCGCTGTGCAGGAAATTATAGATCATCACCGGCTTGAAAACATTCAATTCAAAATGCCCCGTAGCGCCACCGATACCGATAGCAACATCATTACCCATTACCTGCGCAGCGATCATGGTGAGCGCTTCACATTGTGTAGGATTTACTTTGCCGGGCATGATAGAAGAGCCGGGCTCGTTGTCAGGAATAAAAATTTCGCCTATGCCTGAGCGTGGGCCGGATGAAAGCATGCGGATGTCATTCGCCATCTTCATCAGGCTCACCGCTACTGTTTTTAAAGCGCCATGCGCTTCCACGATGGCATCATGCGCAGCCAGCGCTTCGAATTTATTTTCTGCGGTAATAAAAGGAAGACCTGTAAGCTGTGCGATGTGTTTTGCAACATTCTCTGAATAGTCTTTAGGTGTGTTGATGCCTGTGCCCACCGCGGTGCCGCCCAACGCAAGCTCCGATAAATGCGAAAGCGTGTTGCGGATGGCTTTCAATCCATGGTCCAGTTGCGAAACATAGCCACTGAACTCCTGTCCGAGCGTAAGTGGCGTAGCATCCATAAAATGCGTGCGGCCTATCTTGACCACTTTCATGAACTGCTTGCTTTTGTCTGCAAGCGTGTTCCTTAATTTTTCAATTCCTGGAATGGTTACCTCCACCAGCATTTTGTATGCGGCAATGTGCATGGCAGTAGGAAAGGTATCATTGGAAGATTGAGATTTATTCACATCATCATTGGGATGCAGGAACTTTTCTTTATCGCTCAGTTGTCCGCCCTTCATTACGTGACCGCGATAAGCCACTACTTCATTCACATTCATATTGCTTTGCGTACCGCTGCCCGTTTGCCATACCACCAATGGGAAATATTCATCCAGCTTGCCGGAAAGTATTTCATCACACACCTGGCCAATAAGGTCCGACTTTTCTTTAGGAAGAACGCCTGCCTCAAAATTGGTGATAGCTGCCGCCTTTTTCAGGTAAGCGAATGCGCGGATGATCTCTATCGGCATCCTGTTGATATCCTGTGCTATTTTGAAGTTTTCGATGCTGCGTTGTGTTTGTGCGCCGAAATATGCATCTGCGGGCACTTTCACCTCGCCCATGGTGTCTTTTTCAATCCGGTAATCCATGATGATAATTTAGAGCCGCAAATTTAGGTGTTATGTTATTTTTGGAACAACGAAACATTTTATATGAACAGGATGCTGATCCTTTTGCTGGTTTTTTTACCGCTCAGAGGGCTCACCCAGGCACTGGGAAGCGTGAAGCCATTTGGGCCATTGCCTTCGGAAGCACAGTTGCAATGGCATGAAACGGAATTTTACCTGTTCGTGCACTTTGGGCCTAACACGTTCACCAACAAGGAATGGGGAGAGGGGGATGAGCCCGCAGACGCGTTCAATCCAAAGAAACTTGATTGCAGGCAATGGGCCCGGGTTGCCAAAGCGGCGGGCGCAAAAGGCATCATCATTACTGCCAAACATCACGATGGCTTTTGTCTTTGGCCCAGCAAATATTCAAAGCATACCGTGCGTGAAAGCAAATGGAAGGATGGCAAGGGCGATGTGCTGAAGGAATTGTCGCAGGCCTGCTCCGAATACGGGCTGAAATTCGGCGTGTATATTTCGCCCTGGGACCGCAATCATCCCCAATACGGCACACCTCAATACAATGATGTGTTCGTGAATATGATGAAAGAGATCTTTCAGAATTATGGTCCCATCTGGGAACTATGGTGGGATGGCGCTAA
Source organism: Chitinophagaceae bacterium (assembly GCA_049689695.1). GTDB lineage: Bacteria > Bacteroidota > Bacteroidia > Chitinophagales > Chitinophagaceae > DASPKM01. Next base: position 2,743 of record JBAVMD010000773.1, read on the forward strand.
TGGCGAAGGCCCTAATGGAAAAAGGCAGGAGTACGATTGGGCGCGGTTTAAGGATACGGTGAAAAAGCTGTCGCCAAACACAGTCGTGTTCAGTGATGTAGGTCCGCACATCCGCTGGATAGGAAATGAAAAAGGCATCGCAGGCAAAACCAACTGGAACTTGCTGGATACTGCCGGCTTTACACCGGGGGCAGGTGCGCCTGATGTAAAAATCTTGAATGAGGGCAATGAGATGGGGAAGGTGTGGTTGCCCGGCGAATGCGATGTAAGCATACGGCCAGGATGGTTCTTTCATGAAAATGAAAATGATAAAGTGAAAACGCCGGAGCAATTGTTCGACCTGTACCTGAAATCTGTAGGAAGGGGCGCGAATTTTTTACTGAACGTGCCGCCGGATGCCAACGGCCTGATACATGCGAACGATTCAGCCAGCCTGGTAAAATTTAAAGAACTGTTGGATAAGAACCTGTTGAATGCAACCAAAGTGAGATACGACCGGTTTGAGTATAAGCATGTAATGTCGTTCACGACAGTTGATAGCCGCAAAAAAACGGTTTATAATTTTTATGACAACTATCGTGATGGATTTATCAAATTCAACTTTACTAATCCTAAAAAAATAAATTGTATCGTACTGCGCGAGCCCATCGAGTATGGACAGCGCGTAAAAAACCTCGTGGTTACTTTAAAATCAACCAATGGAAGGGAAGAGAAAATACAAGCAACCACTATCGGCCGCAAACGCATTCTTAGTTTTCCAGCCCGCGAAGTTTCACAGATGACAGTACAGGTGGCTGATGCAAAAGCCAATCCTGTATTAAGTGAGATAAGTTTTTATTTGATAGATGAAAAGCTGGTTGAGAAGGATTGATCAATGGCAAAGGTGTTTTCACGCAAAGACGCAAAGGAAGACGCAGAGACGCAAGAGGCTTCGCCTTTTTAAATCCCGGGTTCTTGCGGAGAGAAAAGGCGAAGCCTCTCCCTGCGCCTTCGCGTCTTCCTTTGCGTCTTTGCGTCTTCCTTTGCGTCTTTGCGTGAAATCTTGGCACTATCTTATTTCCCCTGAAAATTCGCCTTTCTCTTTTCCAAAAAAGCAGCAGTTCCTTCTTTCATATCCTCCGTACCGAAGCATTCGCCGAATGCACTTATTTCAACATCATATCCGCTCCTGTAAGAATCAGCTATTGAATTATCTAAAGGCCCGTAAACAGCATTAGCAGATTTAATACATTGTGCAATTGCCAGCGGGGCTTTTGTATTGATCACATCGAGAACAGACCTTGTTTTGGCCAGCAGTTGATCCTGCGGTACAACATAATTTACAAGTCCGTACTGCAAAGCTGTCTGCGCATCGATCATGCTCCCGCTCATCAGCATTTCCAGCGATCTTCCTTTGCCAATAAGTTGCGTAAGTCTTTGTGTGCCGCCGTAGCCGGGGATCAATCCCAGGTTCACCTCAGGCTGCCCGAATTTTGCATTTTCCGATGCAAGCCGGAAATGGCAGGCCATGGCCAGTTCACATCCTCCTCCCAAAGCAAAACCATTTACTGCTGCAACTACAGGCTTTGGTGAATTCTCGATCTTAAAAAAAACAGATTGTCCCTTGCGCGCTAGTTCCATTCCTTCCGGAGTAGTAAGCCCAAGGAACTCGCTGATATCTGCAC
>JBAVMD010000774.1:0-12319 GCA_049689695.1 Chitinophagaceae bacterium
TTTGCCTTGACCCGATCCGGATCAATCTTGTACGCATGCAATACAAAAAAATAATCCTGGCTCTTTTATTATTCATTACGGCTGTGTCTGCCTGCAAAAAGAACAATGACGGAGGCGATGATCCGCTTACAAACTACTCCTTCAGCTATAGTGATTCTGTTATTTATCCCAATGGCGGCGACCTGCGCATATCGCCGGTAACGCCCATGGAAGGTACTTACACCGCTTTTCCGGAAGGAATTGAACTGAATGAATCGACCGGGGAAATAGATGTGTCGGAAAGCGAGACCGGCCTTCGTTACAGGATTACTTTTACGCCCAAGAACAGCACTAAGATCTACACGACCACCATACTGCTGGCGGGTATTAATTATCTCGACGCATTTTATTTCCTTTCAAAGAACGATACGCTGTCTAAAGCAGTTTATAATGGCGATGTGAACAGGGCCGTACCTGTTTCATCCGGCAAAACAGTATTCGATATCGATCTTGGCTGCAATAAAGAAGGCATTGCCGTGAATATTGCAGATGGTACGATCAACCTGGCAAAAACCATCCGGAATGGTTTTTTTGGAAGGCATCCTGACAATGACTCGCGTAAGGAGTTTGAAATGGAATATAAGATCGATGACAAGAGTAAACAGGCAAAGCAGGAATTAAAGATCAAGTTATACTATTACGAAACAATGGCCGATGTGCCCCAAAAATATTTTGATCTGCTCAAAGATCGTGAAGGCACTATCCTTCGGTCAAATGGCACTCCCGGCGACGAGCTCATCAGCGGAGTTGCAGGAATTACAGGAACTGCCGGCAATGCCAGACCAAGACCGCCTTGTATATTCATTATAGGCCGATGATTGATTATTAATTATTGATTACTACGAAAGCCCACTAATAATAATCAATAATTAATAATCCTTTTACATTTGAAGAATGAAACAGTCTGTACTACTGCTTCTTCTTCTCCTTATTTCATATTTTCATTTTGGTGGCAGCAGGCAGGGCGAACCTGCTTATCTGGGCTTATATAAAAAAGCTGAGCAATTGTATAATGCTGAAAATCCCACGGAGGAGTCAGACAGCATTGCCTTTGATACATACAGCCGTGTCATTAAACTGCTGGAAAAAAATCAGGAGCATGACAGCCTGTTGGTAGACTGCTACACAAAAGCTGCCGTCATTAAACAAATGAAGGGTGATGATCCTTCTTCCATTCAACTTTTTCTTAAAGCATTAAATGTTTTTGAACGCAACAAAACGCTCAGCGATTCACAGCGTTTTCTACCGCTTGTGTATTGCGGAAGTTCTTACTACACATTGCAACAATTCGATTCTGCACGTTATTATTATCTGAAAGCAGAAGCCGTGCTGGACCGTCACCCCAACCTGCCGGAACGTGAACGTCTTTTTAATAAGATCGGAACACTTTTTTACGAAGAAGGCAATTTTCACCAAAGCCTCAATTATTTCACCAAAGCATTCAGCCTGCTGGATACTGCAGACGCAGCCAACCATCCATTCATGGTGAATTATTACAACAATATTGCCGTCACTTATAAAAAACTTGGCCGTTACCAGGAAGCATTGAACGCCTACCGTTTCCTGCTGCGCTATCGCATTAACCGCGATGGGCTGATGCATAACCTGGCCACCGTTTACCTGGACCTGAACCAACCAGAAGAATCTTTAAAATACCTGCATGCTATCGGCACATCCAGCCAGCAACTATACAATAACATTGCGCTTGCACATTTAAAGCTTGAACATCCTGACAGCGCGGCAATCTACCTGGAGAAAGCTTTCGGCAGCCGCACGCACAATTTCAAAACAACGGTCAATGGCCTTAGCTGGTATTATTCAGGCATGCTGCAGGAGCAAAGAAAAAATTATGATGAGGCATTGAAAATGTACCAGCGATCCATCGTTGAACTGGATGCTGATTTTGATAACCTCAATACTAATGCTAACCCTGGTGAGTTTCAGGGCGCTCATTCTTTCACAGATCTATTCAATTCGTTGGCTGCAAAAGCGCGCTTGTTGCAATTGATGTATACCACCAATAAAAATGTGCAGTTGCTGGAAGCATCTTTGCAAAGCTGGGAATCTGCCCTGCTGCTTGCAAGAACAGTACAGCAAGGCTATGAGGCAGATGAATCAAGGTTATTTCTCAATAATAATCTTCAGCCTGCAAGTGAAGAAGCTGCCACCACTGCATTGCTTTTGTATCAGGCAAAGCCCTCAAAAAGTAAACTGGAAAAAATATTCGAACTGGCCGAAGCAAGCAAGGCCGCAGTGCTACAGATCAGGATCCAGCAATCATCCATTGCATCTTTACCAAACATGCCGGCAGATCTGCTGAACCAGCAAAAAACGCAGCGTATATTACTCGCAAGATTACAGGTGCAATATGAACAAACAACAGATACTGCTGTACTTACCAGCCTGCAGCAACAGATACGTGATCAGCAGATCAGGCTATCTGAAATAAACACTAAGCTGAATAATGATCCTGCTTATATCAATGCAAGTGTAACTTCATCACTGAAAACAACCGACGTGCAGAAGAACCTGCCGGAACACATGTCAATGCTAGCGTATTACTTTATTCGCGATAAATGGTTGGCTTTTGTACTGAGGAAAGACAGCCTGTTCCTGCAATTGCTGCCTGTTGACAAAGATCACCTGTTTGAAGTACGGAACCAGTTACAAGTACCTTCTATTTCAGCTACGCAGTTACAGCCATCCATTACACGCCTGCATCGCTGGCTTGTACAACCGTTACTCCATTATTTACAAAACAGTAAACGGTTGATCATTATACCCGATCACGACCTGCAATACATTCCGTTTGAAATTCTTGCCAATGACAATGGAAAAACGTTACTGGAAGACTTTGCTATTTCATACGATTATTCCGCTGCATTTGCAGGCATCACCGAAAAAAAATCCAGTGCTTCATCGCAGCAAATGGGATTAGCACCCTTTGGCGGCAAACGCGCAGGGTATCCTGGTAATTTTCTTCCCTTGCCGGCTTCGTCAGACGAGATCAGTGTTTTAAAAGGGTTGAAATTGTCAGACAGCAGCGCCACAAAGCAGGCTTTCATCCGCAACGCATCGTCTTATACAACTATTCACCTTGCCACGCATGCGGCTGCCAACGACCAGCAACCCGAAAATTCTTTCATTGCATTTTATCCGCTTGGAACAGACACCAGTTACAAATTGTATCAGCCAGAGATATACAACCTGGACCTTCATAAAACGCAACTCGTAATTCTCAGCGCCTGTGAAACCGGCCATGGACAATTTGTGCATGGAGAAGGAATGATGAGCCTTGCAAGAGCATTTTCTTACGCGGGTTGCAAAAGCGTTATCACTTCATTATGGAAAGCCGATGATGCATCAACTGCTTACATCACCAAACGCCTGCACCTTTACCTGCGTGAAGGCAAAACAAAAGATGTAGCGCTGCAACGCGCAAAGCTCGATTACATGGCGGATGAATCTATTGCTGCAAGATTTAAAACTCCTGCATACTGGTCTCACCTCGTACTTATCGGCAACGCAGCTCCTTTGTATCACCCTTCATCTTTGTGGTGGATCGCATTACTGGCTGCGGCAATAATTGCGGCAGCTGCGGTAGCATACTTAAAAAAACGCCGCCAATAAAAAAGCCTGCGCCTACAGGCACAGGCCATCAGTTCCATAGGAGTAATTACTTATTTGGCTGCTTACGTTTCAGCCATTGTAATTGCATCAGGTACCAATTGCTCACCTCATGGTGGTAGGCATGTAAAGGATCCCGGTTTATCTTTTCAAACAGCGGCAATGCTCTTTCAAGGTCGCCTGATTTAAGATAGGCAAGCGCCAGGTAATATTCTGCGTCTTCCTGGTAGGGTTTAAAAGACAGGGTAGCATTAAGCGTAAGCTGTCTTTCAAATGCAAGTGTGGCGGCTGACGGATTATCTGTAGCAAGCAATGCCTGTCCCGCAATAAAATGATCTGTTGAATCGTGCGTAACAGCATCCTGGTATAGTTTAATCACTTCACGCATATTTTGTGCGCGGTACGCTTGTTCCAGGGGCGAGATCTTTGAGTTATCGCGTGTTGTGCCAAAAGTATATTCAGCATAATGAGAGCGGTAAAGCTTATCTGCATCCAGCAGGCTATATTGAATGAGGCCCGCAATTACCACAAGCACCAGCACCAAAGCGGCAACCTGCATGGTCCTGCGCAACCAGTACACCTTAGCAGCTGGTTTCTTTACATCGCTTCTACGCGCTTCCATTTCCTGCCGGTGAACGGCGGCTACCTGTTCTTTAATAGCGTATCGCTTAACTGCCTGTCGCGCCAAACGGAGCCTTTCGAGCATTTGCTGAGCGGAAACATCAGCAGATAACTGTGTCTCCAAATCCTGGCGTTCCTGTGCATCCAGTTCATTATCGAGATACCTGATCAGCATTTCGGGAGTAATGTTGTTATTCATAGGCCAGGATATTTTTAAGGTTACTCGCCAGGGCCGGATCTTCGTGCAAAAGCTCTTCCAGCTTTTTAAGACATTTATACTTTTTATTCCGTACCACCTGTTCATTTTCATAAGGTAGAAAAGCCAGCATCTCTTTCACCGATAATTCCTGGTAGTAAAAAGCAAGTAGCACCTTTTTGCACGCATCACCCAATTGTTCAATGATGCTCATGATCTGCTGCCTGGCCTCACGGCCGGCTATATGAATGCTCACATCACTGTCTACAGCGTCTTTCGCCTGCTCAAATTTGAGATTGCGTACTTGCATTCTGTTACGCTTTTTTATTTCATTGAGCCAGATATGACGGTTCAATGAATAAAGAAAGGTTTTGATGCTGGATTCACCTCGAAACTTTCCCTCCCGCACCAGGTCAATAAAGGTGACCACTACTTCCTGGAAAACGTCTTCGGCATCCTGCTCGTTGCCACTATTCTGCCTTATGTAAATGCTCAGCGTTTCATAATACTGCCTGTACAGGAACCGTATGGCCTTGTCCATTTCCCTATTATCGCCAAGGGCTGAGAGTAAGGCCTGGTCGGATTGAAATATTTTCGCCTCCATTGAGTGCTGGTATTGGTAAATACAACAGGGTTTGTTGTAACCAAACTAAGGCAAAAATCTTGAAATATCATATCTGGGTTTCCGACAGCACTCTGCCATCCGGAGTATAGATTACCTGCCATTTTGTTTTACCCAGAAAAAACAGTGCTTTAAAAGTACCGTCGGCCAGTCGATACCATTCGGTATTGTGGCCCCCAAAATAGCGACTGTAAAAATCGGTGCGTACTTCTACAGTGAGCTCTTTTTCTGAAATGGGATAGTTTGTTGGATAGCGACTGTCTGCAACTGTTTTCTGTATCTGGCTGTTGACAGCAGTATCATCACTGGCGAGTGTTGTTCCGGAACGGGAGCAGGACGCAAGCATACATACTACGGCTAAAAAGGTCAGGGCTGTTTTCATAAAAGTGTTTTGAGTGGTAAAAAATGAACGAACAGCAATAGGTCAACGCTGAGGGAGAAGTTGTAACCAGGTATCCGGCCGCTCCCAGCGGCCCGATACCTAAAAAGCGAAGTGATAGCTATCGGGAGTTATCTGGGCGCTTTGAGCGGCCGGATAGCGTGAAGCGGCCAGATAGCTGAGGGAAAAAAACATTTTTTTCTCGAGGTTTTTCCCCTTGCCTTTTGATTCAGCTTAAATACCATTGCACCACTAACCTTTATTTATAAATCCTATGCGTTTTGAGCAGAACCATGCTTATCACTTATATAATCGCGGAAATAACAAAGTCCCGATATTTTTTAATCATGCTAACTATGTTTACTTTCTTAAAAAGGTTCGAAATGAATGGCTGCCTTTTTGTGAGATCATTAATTATTGCCTGATGCCCAATCATTTTCACTTTATTATTGCTCCAAAGTTTGAAGGCTGCCAGACGATACATGCCAACAATAAAATGTCTATTCAAAAATTGTCCAAGGCAATTGGTAAAACACTAAGCTCTTATACCCAGGCGATAAATATTCAGAACAAAACCGTAGGAACTTTGTTCCAAAAGAAAACAAAAGCTAAATGTCTGACTGATTCATTAACGATAAATCCAACGTATACAACAACTGAGTATCTATTTACTTGCTTTCATTATATACATTTTAATCCAGCTAAGGCAAAATTGGTAACCAGTTTGCATGAATGGCCATACTCATCCTGGCTGGATTACTATGGGTATAGAAATGGATCTTTATGTAATCAGGTTCTTGGGAGGAAGCTGATAGGGTTAAATGAAAAAGATTTAAAAAGTCAGGATTTAATTAGTTTGCCGAATGAGATCATTGAGGATATCTGGTAGCTATCGGGCCGCTTTGAGCGGCCTGATAGCTAAGCGGTCGATAACGTAACCCGATATTCTTCTCCCCTGCTCTCTTCCATTTTCTATTGCATCCCTGAAATGAATGCCGCCATACAGGCGTGAAATGCAGGCTTCATCCGCAGCCTGCCGGAAAGAAGTGAATTGCCGCGAAGGAAGGCCGATGTAGGTTTCGGTGGTATCGTTAAATAAGAATTTGTCCCCCAGAAAATGAGTGAGCAATTCTCCTGTTGCAGTGGATATAACGCTATGACCGCTGGTGTACTCAGGAAAAGGAGGCGTTTGCAAAAGCGGTTTCCATTTTTCATCAATAAAACGGTTGATGGCAGTTTCGGGCCGGAGGCGGTTGCTGCGAAATTTTTCTTCCCAGCATACAACAAACGCATCGTGCAAAGAACAGGCAACAAGTGTATAAAGGAAAATAGTTCTTGTAAAGTCAAGGCCTGCCTGCTTACTCGCTATACCCGTAATGCTCATCCAATGCCCCCCCGGAGAAATCTTTTTTAATCCAACACTCATGTGCCCGGAATACTGCACAGCAAAGGGGTTACAATCCCAATAATTTGCTATAAGTTTTTGCTCATCGTTAAGGGCCTTGCCCGTTTCATATACTTCATTCGCGAGCGAATAAAAAGATGAACCTTTGGATGAATTAAAAGGGATTGCAGGAAGCGAAGGAAATTGGCGGGCAGAATCCAGGAAAAACGTACGAATGGTATGCCAGTTAGGTTCTACAGCCGCCATGTATTCAGGTGGCGTGGGGCGCCATGTACTGTCTTTACCCTTCAGCGAATAACGCCTGAGCGTACTAAGCTTAAAATATCCATCCTGTCTTGAATATTGAAGAATGCTTTTAGATATGTGTTTGGCAAATGCAACAGAAGAGTCCAATATGGATGGAGTCATTACAGGCTTGAACTCGGCTACCAGTTGTTGCTGATCTTCCTCCAGCAAATACCCGGAAGGCAAAATGGTTTTGCCTGTTTCCAGCAAGCCGTACAACACGGCAAAAGATGAATGAACCGTATTGCGGTCAACTGCATTATTAAATACAGGATAAGCTCTAAAATTTTTTTGAAATGATGGAAGTGAAGTATCCAGCTGAGACTGTATTTCGTACGCGGTAAGCATACAATAAGAATAAAACCGGGCTGCGGCAGGAGGATTTACAACATCATGGTACATCACTTTGGTAAGTGCAAATACATACTGCCGCAACCGGTCGGCAGCATTAGTATCACCAGACTGAGCATGCGCGGTAACAAAAAAGATCAATAAGAATATGGTTACATAGTTTTTCATTTATTAAGCCTGTAAGTAACTAGTGTTGAATTATTGATCCCGGCTAAAATGAATTGCTGCCCGGAAACTTCTATTGTCATCGCATCCTTTACATCTCCTGCAATGCGCAGGCCGCTGACATCCTGGGGCACATACCCGAAATTGCCTTTGCCATCGTTCATTAATAATGTTCCAAAACCAGCATCGAGCTTGCCGATCTTCAATCGCGGATAATCATTGTTACCAAGCAGCACTAAATCCTTTGCATGATCTCCATTGACATCTATCGATACTATTTTATATACCGGTGAAAACTGCGCCTGCACGGGTAAATCTTTCTGAACAAAACTGCCATTCTCGTTAAGAAATAACATAGTCCTTAATTCCACAGCCTGTAGCTTCATTGCATCCTTCAGCTCATCGGCAGAAAATATTTCTTCGAGCCCCGCATCTGCATAGCTTTTATAGCTGGTAAATTTTCTTCTTAATGGATATAGCTGGTCCAGCAATTCATCACGAGAAACATAAGGATAGCTTTTGCCCTGGATATAGAAACAAAGAATAGGGTCAATGGAACCATTGGCGTCAAAATCCTTGCATATCAAAGTAGCAGGCTCCTGCGGGCTGGCTTTTACCTGCGAATTCAATCCCCAGTTTCCCAGTAATAAATCCTGATCTCCATCTGCATCCACGTCTTCAAGTAAAATAGTATTCCACCATCCGTTCAGAGCAGACAGGTTTGAATACTTTTCAGTTTTGCTCAATATAAAATCCGACGTTCGGCTTTTGAAGTTTATATAAATCATGGGCGACATCCACTCCCCTACAATTATGAGATCAGGTCTTCCATCTTTATTGAAATCGCTCCAGGCTGCATCCGTTATCATGCCCGCTTTTTGTAAACCTGGCGCAGCCTGCACAATCACATCGGTAAACTTTCCTTTGCCATTGTTAAGCAGCAAATAGCTTAATGGAGTTTCAGGATATTGACCGGGCAGTACCCGGCCGCCAACAAAAAAATCCATATCGCCGTCTGCATCAATGTCCGCAGCACAAACGCCAGCTTTGCCGCCATGCATAACAGGCAAGGCTTCTTTTGCAATGTTGAAATTACCTTTACCGTCATTCAGAAAAAGCCTGTCCTGCATTCGCGTATCATGTTCATCGTAATCATTATAGCCGCCTGCGCTCATGTATACATCAAGGTCTTTATCACCGTCAACATCAGCAAACAGCACGCGACTGGTGTTTGCATTGCTATCTGCAAAAAAATCCGCTACAGCACTTAAACTAAAACTTCCGTTTGCCTGCTGCACATACAAAGCGCTTCCCTGTCCTTGTGCAGCACCGATGATCACATCTTCACGACCGTCGCCGTTTACATCGCCTTTTGCTATGGCCGGTCCACATTGCGAGTGCATCAGGGGCATTAATGGCTGCCGCTTAAAATCATTGTACTCAAGCTGCAGGTGTGTATAATCTATGAATGATCTTACAGGCGTAAAAACAGTTTGCTGTTTTTTTACGGAATAAACATGCGCACTCTTAGCATTTTTCTGCTCGATCGTAATAACTGCGTTAACAGGAAGATCGTACAACACCTGCATAGCCCCATTAAGCCAAATGACCTTGAGCGAATCAATTTCAGATGCAGTGCCTAACCCGATGTGCATCATTTCGCTTACGGAAGATTGATAACCTCTTGTGGGCATTTGTTCATACAACTGCATTATTCCTCCTGCATAACAATAAACCTTTGTTCCTAAGCCCTGCGTATTCTTATGTGCGCCTTTCAGTTTTATCGAAAGATAATTTGCCTTTCGTTGCTGCGCCGTTTCATTTCTGCAAACAAATGCAGCTGCATTGATGTTGTTCACCACAATATCGAGGTCTCCATCATTGTCCAGGTCTGCATAAGCTGCTCCGTTGGAGAGCGCTACCTGGTCAAGGCCCCAAGTTGCTGTCACATTCGTAAATCCAAGCTGACCATTATTACGAAAAGCATAATTAGACAGCATAGTAGAAGGCATCATCTGTACGATCTCGAAGTAATTAATGCTGTCGCGCTTCACCACCTGCTTTACGAGGTAGTCACCCCAGTACTTCAAAAAATCTTTATTGGTATAATCCCGCATGTATCCGTTGGTAATAAAAATATCCTTGTGCGCATCGTTATCAAGATCCGCAAAAAGCGCTGACCAGCTCCAATCTGTATTTGAAACACCGGCAAGCTGGCCTATTTCACTGAAAGTTCCATTGCCATTGTTCAGGTGAAGCATATTACGCATGAACTGGTAATGAAAACCATTCACGGCCATCTCTTGGTAGAGTTCATAGTTTTCCTGCGACTGCAATAATTTTTGCCGCCGGTTGTCTTCAGGCAACATGTCAAGCGTGAGTATATCTACCAGGCCATCGTTGTTAAAATCCGCCACATCGCTGCCCATAGAAAATTGTGAGAGATGACTAAGCATGTAATGCTCGCGGGCTGTAAAAGTGCCGTTGGCGTTGTTGATGTATAAATAGTCTTGTTCAGTATAATCATTAGAGACATAAATATCCGGCCATCCATCGTTATTAATGTCTGACACAGCTACCCCCAGGCCGAAGCTGATGGGATTGCCACTAATGCCGGCGGCGCTGCTTACATCCGTAAAACGACCTTCATCATTCCGGTATAATTTATCAGCAGCAAGTGAATCGTATTCTGTTTTCAGGTGATGCAGCTCAATGTTTTTATAAGCTTTGACATTGTGATTCAACAGGTACATGTCAAGATCTCCATCAATGTCATAATCGAAAAAAATAGCCTGTGTAGAGCAGCCGTCATCATCAAGCCCATAACGCTTTGCTTCGTCTGTAAAAGAAAGATTGCCTTTATTAATGAAGAGTTGATTTCGCCTGCTGCCTGCATCGCCCTTGCCTGAAAAACAAATGTAAATATCCAGCAACCCGTCACCATTTACATCGGCCATTGTGAGACCCGTTTTCCATCCTTTGCGACCCGCTATGCCGGCCTGCTTTGTGATATCCCTGAACTGGCAATTACCGAGGTTCAGGTAAAGTTTATTGGGGACCATGTTGCCGGTAAAGCAGATGTCAGGCAGTCCGTCATTATTGATATCGCCAACAGCTACGCCACCGCCATTGTATAAATATTCATACGCCAGTACATTCTGTGCGCCGGTCTCTTTTATTTCATTATTAAAATCAACACCGGTGTGTTTTGCAGGAAGTAATGTAAATAAAGGGCTCTTTTGCGCATTGATCGAACAGCACAATGTGCTCAGGCAAGCAGTTAATATAATTCCGGTTATCCGCATACTCCTAAAGTTGGAGGTTGGTCCGCGATAGCTATCGGGACGAAGTTAGAGGTTTGCTGAATAGTAAGCTTGCTTTTAGCAGAAGTAAGGGAACGCGTCCCGATAGCTATCGGGATCAGGATCTTTTAGGATTATTAGGATCAGTTGCTACAATTGCTTGAACACTCAAAAATTTTATGAACAAATCCTGATCAATCCTAAAAGATCCTGATAATCCGCGTTCCCTTCTCTTGCCATAACAACCACTCACCAACATCCAACTCAACAAAAAGGCCGTCCTGTGAACAGGACAGCCGTAGTGTATGATTATGACCATTATGGTTTGTCCCACCAAACTCTCGACATGAGTTTGTCGCCACCCTGCAACCTGCCTATTGCAGCAGTGTAATTCTCAGGGTTGGTAGAAGCTTCTCCCTGCGGGTAGATCAACCTCCTCGGTATAGTAGCTCCCGTTGCATTGCCAGGATAATTAACCGGCGTAAGCAAAGGATAACCGCTTCTTCTCCAGTTGGCAAAAGATTCGTAGTCGTTAAATACTGTTGCTACCCAATACTGGGTGTTGATCATTTCCATGCCCGTACCAGCCACATAAGGATGCGCTGCTAAGTAAGTATTTGCCTGTGCATCTGTAACTACTGCGGCTGCATCCCATTGAGACAACATCGTCATAGCAGCTTTTACACCATTGTTATAATGATCTGCCGCAGTGCCCGGCACATTCCATCCACGCTGTTTTGCTTCTGCAAGCAACAGCTCAGATTCTGCATAATTCAACAACATAGTAATGCCATCCATTTTTGCGTAAAACCGATTGACGGGCCTTGAATATTTATACCATGTGCCGGGATATCCCGCAGCTTTGCTGATGTCTGTGGGTCCACCCTGCAGATCGTATCCATTCGGCATGCCCAACTGGTTGGCGGGCGTTTGATCACCCGCAGCGCCCAGGGTATTTTCATTAGGAACCGGCGGAGGAATTTCTGCCAGCACACCCAGGCGCGGATCATTATTTGTTTTCAGGAAATCGATGAAAGTTTTGCTCCAGCGGATGTATGGAATTTCATACGGCAGGTTCAGCACCTGGCTGATGCGGTTAACGGTTGGCCGTCCACCACCTGCATCGTGCTTGATCAATGCATTGTCTCCATTACCGCTGAGCGTACCACCTGCGGCAGCTTTTTCAACCCAGGCCTTTGCAGCATTTGCATCCACTTTCGTAAGGCGCATGCCCAGGCGAAGCATCAATGAATAACCAAACTTTTTCCATTTCGCTATATCGCCATTAAAAATGAGATCTCCGGTAGGTGCATCTTTGGATGCATCC
>JBAVMD010000775.1:0-3371 GCA_049689695.1 Chitinophagaceae bacterium
CTGCAACGGTCTTGCTGCCGTCTTTCACAAATGCCTGGGCAGTAAGCGTGCTTTCCTTGAAGAAGGAATTCAGCTTGCCTTGCGCGATCTTATCCAGCATGTCGGCGGGTTTGCCGGCCATTTTGGGATCTTGCTTGATCTGGTCAAGCACGATGTCTTTTTCGCGTGCAATTACATCTGCAGGAACTGAATCTGCATCAACGGCAACAGGGTTCATTGCTGCGATCTGCATAGCAACATCCCTTCCAGCCTCTCCGGCATCTTTATTAAAGCCTACCAATACACCAATCCTATTGGCGCCATGAATGTAAGATGAAACAAAAGTCGCATCTATACGCTCAAATTTGGTAATGCCTATTTTTTCACCGATCGAAGCCAACTTATCGTTCACAAGGTCAGCAACCTTTGAGCCATTTACATCTTCGCTGTTCAGCTCATCGATGCTCTTTACATTATTATTTACCGCTGCATCGGCTATGCTCTGTGCAAATGCCACGAAGTCTGCATTCTTGCTTACGAAATCAGTTTCACAGCTTACGCAAACAACAATACCGCTTTTATTATCGGAAGTTGTTTTTGCAATCACCACACCTTCTTTCGCTTCGCGATCGCTTCTTTTAGCAGCTACTTTCTGGCCTTGCTTGCGCAGCCAGTCGATAGCAGCTTCAAAATCACCATTGGTTTCTGTCAAAGCCTTACGGCAGTCCATCATACCCGCACCGGTCATCTGGCGCAGTTTGTTGATGTCTTGAGCAGATATAGTTACTGTTGACATACGATTAATTTGAAAAGGTTCACAATTGAAAACAAGTCATTAGGTCATTTGGTCATTAAGTCATTATGCATTTTATCAACATTCATAATGACTATTGACCTAATGACTTACTGACCTACTGACCAATTTCACTTTTTATCTCGGCCCTGTTCTTCTCGGTCCACTGCTTGGCACCCTGCGCTTAGGCTGATTGGTTCCACGCACCTTGCCACGTCCGCGGCCACCTTCCTGCTCAGCTTCTGCCTGCAGGCGGGCTGCTCTCTTTTCATTCTCGTCAGATCCGCCGTCTTCTACTTCTTCGTCTTTCGAAGCCTGGCGCTCAGCCAATCCTTCAGCAATAGCTGCAGTGATGTACTGAAGTACAATAGCAATTGATTTTGTAGCGTCGTCGTTAGCGGGGATCACAAAATCAACTTTATTGGGATCGCAATTGGTATCAACCACGCCGAAAGTTGTAACTCCCAGGCGTTTGGCTTCTGCCAGTGCGATGTGCTCATGGCCAATATCTACAATGAACAAGGCTGCAGGTACGCGTCCAAGCTGAGAGATACCACCTAATACTTTATCCATCTTATCGCGGTCGCGCTGAAGTGTCAGTCTTTCTTTTTTAGTAAGGCTGTCGGCGCTGCCGTCGTTCAGCATTTTATCGATGCTCTGCATTTTCTTAACGCTCTTGCGAACAGTATTGAAGTTGGTAAGCATGCCACCCAGCCAACGCTCGGTTACAAAAGGCATGTTCACGCGGCGGGCGCACTCGGTCACGATCTCTTTCGCCTGTTTCTTTGTGCCCACGAACATGATCTTCTTACCGCTTCTTGCCATCTGCTTTAATACAGCGGCAGTTTCCTGCAGGCACTCGGTAGTTTTATTCAGGTCAATAATATGTATGCCTTTTTTCTCAGCAAAGATGTAAGGCAGCATCTTTGGGTTCCACTTCTTGCGCAGGTGACCAAAGTGAACACCGGCTTCGAGAAGTTGTTGCTGTAAGGAAGTGTTAGTTTCCATTTAGTTTAAATATTGTAAGTGTGATTGGCTTCGAGCTATGAGCTTCGGGCCATGAGCTATAAGCGGGAATGCTCGTAGCTCGCAGCTGATAGCTCGCAGCTTCTTTATCGTTTAGAGAACTGGTAGCTTCTACGTGCTTTTTTCTTACCGAATTTCTTACGCTCTACCGATCTTGGATCGCGCCTCAGCAGGCCCGCTGCTTTAAGAGCAGGGCGGAATTCGGCGTTCACATCGATCAATGCGCGGGCAATGCCCAGCTTTGCTGATTCAGCCTGACCTTTGATACCACCGCCGGCAGCGTTGATCTTAATATCAAACTTATCCAGTGCCTGGATGGTTTTTAAAGGAAGCTCCACCTGGTTCTGCAGGTATATCAGGGAGAAATATTGCTTGTAATCTTTATCGTTTACAGTGATCTTGCCCTCTCCCTTTGAAAGGAAGATGCGGGTTACCGCTTCTTTACGACGACCAACTGCATTCTTTTGTTTTTCCATTATAAATTGTTTGACCCTTCGACAAGCTCAGGGTGATGTTTTAGAATTTCAATTCAGCAGGTCTTTGTGCCGTGTGCGGATGTTCAGCTCCCGCATATACGAACAGCTTTTTATACATTTTTCGTCCAAGGCGGTTCTTAGGCAGCATTCCTTTTACAGCTCTTTCGATAACTGCATCAGGACGGCGCTTCAACAGTTCTTTTGCTGTTTCAGATTTCTGGCCGCCGGGGTAGCCTGAGAATGTGAGGTATTCTTTGTCTTCCAGCTTATTGCCGGTGAAAACAACTTTGTCGGCATTTAATACGATTACAAAATCGCCGCAATCAACGTGAGGAGTATAGTATGCTTTATTCTTGCCGCGCAATACGGAGGCAATTTTAGCACACATGCGTCCCACGGTTTGATTGGTACCGTCCACAACATACCAGTTGTGTTTAACAGTAGCCGCATTTGCATGCTTGGTAGTGAAATGTAGTTTGCTCATTATTCTGATTATTTAATGTTTTCCCGATTGTGATCGGGTCCCGCCGCCATCCCGGCTGGATTGATTAAAATGGAGCGCAAAGGTAGGGGGACTGCTGACGCGCACCAAGAAAACGGAGAAGTATTTTTTATCGCACCGCTGCAATGCGTTGATTTTCAATAAAAATTTTGATCGGATTTTAAAATGGGATTATAATAGAGGGCATTTTTATATGGATAGGGGAAAGCACGGATTAGATTTGGGCGGTTTAGGGTTTGAGGCGCAGGATGGAAGGATTTCGCGGATTGCTCGGGTATCTGGCCGCTCCGGGCGGCCTGATAGATAATGAGTGACGAGCTACCCCCAGCTCTTCGTGTTTTGAATCTTCAATGTTAGAATTGTCAATGATGATACATCCACTGTGGAAAGATTAATCGACTAATCTGTGCCTTACACATTTTTGATAAATGTGATTTAATAATTTTGCATCAGCTTCCGGTTTTCTCTCCACTACTAAAGTTTCAGCAGCAGTATTTAAAAAGATTTCTTTTTTAAAGTTGGTAGTTTACCAACTATTTGTATTTTTGTTTTGGGAATGATTAAATAAGATACTGCACCGGTATTAGCATATATA
>JBAVMD010000776.1:0-7870 GCA_049689695.1 Chitinophagaceae bacterium
GCTGTGAGCGGCGAGCTTTGAGCTGCTTAAAGCTCGCCGCTCACAGCTCATAGCTCGCAGCCCAAAACTCCTAACGATACTCAGCAAAACCCACCAACCCCTCCAAACTCTGGGCAATCTTTCCTTCCCATTCACGCTGAACAGAAGGACTGCGGGAATAATCTGTTTCGTTGTCGTATTGCGATTGCATGTCGTGGTGCTGCTGCATTACCGCATCGTATATTTTAGCGATATCGTCGTTAACGGTAGACGATTTGAATTTATATTCCTTCAGCATTTTGTACAGCAGCCGCGCATGAATTTCCGCTATGTCGAAATGCGCCTGCTCATGTCCCAGGATATGATTGTTACGCACCCTGCCCCATGATTTTGCAGGATCGAACTGGCAGCGGATCGAATAGCGCACTTCACGCTTATTATAGCTGTAATCGATGTTGATGCTGGTGCTTGTAAGCGCCGCGTTGCCTGTTGCCGGATCGGGCTTGCCTTTAAAATCTTCCCAGGTAAGCCTGCGGGCAGGGCTCCAATCTACTAAGGATTCAGGCGCGTCGTTCTTCACGGCAGTGAAGGAAATAAGAAGTACTAAAATGTATTTCGCGAACATATACCTTGGGGTTTGTAGTATATAACGCCAAATTACAAATCAGCTTGTGAATTTGAATGTAAAATTCTGACGATAACATTTGCTTAAAAAAGGCTTCGCCTCTTCCGGTCACGAGTTCTCACGACCTGAAAGAGGCGAAGCCTTTTAAGTTCAGTTACATTTTTGGTCCCGCCGCCTTGATCTCCTCATTCACACCGGCCGCGTATTTCTCAAAATTCTTAATAAAGAGGCCTGCAAGGTATTTGGCTTTTTCGTCGTAAGCCTGCTTGTCTGCCCATGTATTGCGCGGGTTGAGCACCTCGGTTGGTACGCCGGGGCAGGAGGCAGGTACTGCAAATCCAAAAACGGGATCGGTAGTGCATTCTACATTGTCCAGCTTTCCTTCCAGCGCTGCAGTGATCATGGCACGGGTGTAGCTCAACTTCATGCGGTTGCCAACTCCGTAAGGACCGCCGGTCCAACCGGTATTGATAAGCCATACGTTCACCTTGTGCTTGCGCATCTTATCGCCCAGCATGGCGGCATAACGGCCGGGATGCAGTGGCAGGAAGGGTGCGCCAAAACATGCGCTGAACGTAGGTTTAGGTTCGGTAATGCCCGTTTCAGTACCCGCTACCTTGGCGGTATAGCCGGAAATGAACTGGTACATGGTCTGCCCGGGATTCAGGCGGGATACGGGCGGCAATACGCCGAACGCATCGCAGGTAAGAAAGAAAATATTTTTAGGAAGCCCGCCAACCGATGGTTCCTGGGCATTGCTGATAAAATGCAGGGGATAAGAAACCCTTGTATTTTCAGTAATGGAGCCATCGTCGAAATTGATCTTATTGGTATTGGGAACAAAATTGGTATTCTCTATCAATGCTCCCGGGCGAATGGCATTATAGATCTCAGGTTCTTTCTCTTCGGTCAGTCCAATGCATTTTGCATAGCAGCCACCCTCGAAATTAAAAATGTTGTCTTCTGTCCAGCCATGTTCATCATCACCTATCAGGTTTCGCTTGGGATCGGCGCTCAACGTGGTCTTACCGGTTCCGCTCAGTCCAAAGAAAACCGCTGTATCGCCGGCTTCGCCAATGTTGGCGGAACAATGCATGCTCAGCACCCCTTTTTCGTGGGGAAGAATATAATTGAGTATGGTGAAAATGCCTTTCTTGGTTTCACCTGTATAGCCGGTTCCTGCTATCAGGATCATTTTATGTTTGAAAGAAACCACCGATGCATTGTGCTGGCGGATGCCGCACTCTTTAGGGTCCAGCTTGAGGCCGGGCGCAGAAAGGATCTGCCAATCGGTCTTAAAATTTTCCAGCTCGTCCTCGGTTGGCCTGAGGAACATATTATAAGCAAACAGGTTTGTCCAGGGCTTTTCGTTGATTACGCGGATGTTTATGCGGTAGCGTGGATCGGCGCAGGCGTAGCAGTCACGGATCCAGATCTCGGGTACATCGTTAAGATAATTAGTGATCTTTTTGAAAATAATGTCGAAGTACTTTTCCTCTATGGGGATATTAAAATCATTCCAGTCAACGGTATCGCGGGTAATCTCATCTTTAACGGTAAACTTATCCTTGGGGCTGCGACCCGTAAACTCACCTGTACGTATTACCAAAGCGCCACTTTCGTTCAATGTACCTTCACCCATTCTGAGGGTATCCTGTACAAGTTCTTCGGGGGTTAGTTGGTAATGAATGTTGTTGGTAGCGGTTAGTCCCAGCTTCAATAATTTATTGACCGGAATTGAAATTGTCGGTACTGACATACTAGCAAGCATTTGGTTAGGCGGCAAAGTTAATTCCTAAAACTCAGCGAGGCAAACAGTTGTTAGTTTTTTCGATAGAAAAAACCTAAATAATCAGCCTTGCCGGCTCTTATAATTGGAAAATTATCAAGGAAACAGTCGCATCCTTAAAAAAATTGCCCGATAGCCCGCATTGGGAAGAAAACGTACAAAAAAAAGGAGTGTAAGATTTACACGATTAAATGAAAGGTTATTTTTTGCGTTTATAGGTAAAATCGTAATTGCTTTGCCAGGTTTTTCCGCCGTCTGCCGATGTTTCACTTAACTGCCTCACCTGGTTGGGCCCCTGGTTAAAAAACCTGAACCTGCCATTCAATTTACCCTGCGGTGTACTTGCTTCGAAAATAAACTGCATTACGCTGTCTTTATACTCGCCATCCCAAAACCTGGTAACGTAGTTGGGCCCGCCGCCTGAACCTATCCACAGTTGCTCCCATTTTTTGGTTTGCGTGTTTACATAGTTCATGCTTTTTCCATTGCTCGGCACCGGGCCAAACCCCGTCCAGTTTTCAAGGATCATGCAATCCCCGGAAGCTTTTTGTATTAAACTATGTCCGGCCCCGTTGTTAGTTCCGGTTACAAACACGTCCCATTCGCCTACCCAGAAATCAAATGCGCGCTTGAGGGTGTCACTCCTGCATGGAAATGCATTGATCTCTGCACGGTTCATCAGTTCGCGAAATGGCGCAGTGTTTCGAAAGGCATTGTATTCGGCCGCGGTATCCAGCTCAGCCAGGTTGAGATAGCCGGCATCTATCGCCTGCCGCAGCCAATCGATGGACTGGTCGTTTTGTTTTTTGATGGCATACACCCGGGCAAGACGGCTGAACAATACCGGCTTCAATTGCGGCGCAGGTCCGGCTTTCACCGCCAATTGATAATTTTCCAGCGCCTTATCATACAACCCAAGATTGTACTGCGAAAACCCAAGCCGGTTCCAGGCCACAGCATTTTTTTTATGCTCTTCCAATTGCAAAGCCCCTTCGTACTCCCTGGTTGCCGCCTTCCATTGCCTCAACTGAAAAAGCGAATCGGCCTTTGTGATGGAATACACGGCCGGCGTTGTTTTAGATTGCTGCGCGTACGAAAAGCCGGCAACCAGCATTGCGCTGGCCAGTAACGGATAAAATAAGATGTTCATGCCTTTTGTTTGAGATCAAATTAGATGAACGATGGCGATTGCATCAGGTGAAAATTGACTTTTTCAAACAATGTTGCAGGCGGTAAACTTCCGGTGAAACACGGTAAAATTGCCTGAACAATTTGCTGAAAGAAGTAAGGTCCTGGTAGCCTACCCCGTAACATATTTCTGTGATGGAACGATTTGTTTTAATCAGCAACCGCGTTGCTTCTGCCATTCGTTTCTGTATAGCATACTGCCTGGGCGTAATGTGAAAGTATAATTTGAACTGGCGCAGCAGGTAAGAAGTATTCAGGCAACTTACAGCAGCCAGTTGATCGAGGGAGATATCGCCTGAGTAACTGGAATCAATATAGTCGCGCACCCTCATCAGTCGTTGGTAAAGCTCCTTTTGCGTGGCAGGCTTTACTGCCCTTATTTTTTTTATACGAACAGATTCTTCCAGCTGCAACTGAAACAAAGCCTGGAGTAAAAGCACATAGGATTCCTCTATTCTTTCAGGGTGCTTGTAAAAATCCCTGCTTAGTCGCTTTAATAAAAATAGCTGCGCGCTGGCGGGCCCGTTGTGTTTGTAAATACGTTCGCAAAACGGAGGCGGTTGCATGGCAGTGCCCTCATGGGGGCAAGCTTCTGAATACCAGCCTGCGTATACTTCGCGAACAAATGCCGGAGAAAAATTGATGGTGAAGGATTCAACTGTGGCAGATGAATGGATGTAGCTGGAATAATGTTGCCCTTCGTTCAATAAAAGAAAGCCGGTATCGTCAACTTTATACCTGCACCGGTCCAGCTCATAATATTCATTACCATTAAAAGCGCATTTAACGGAAACAGGTCCCCAATGTTCGGGATAGGAAACATCTTTTGTAGATGCGTGAATGATGACGTTTGAATCCCTGAACCTCGCATTGTATGCGTCTACATTAAACCCAGGCGCTTTAAAGTCCGGGAAAGTATCCATCAGGTTTATTTTATTGCTGAAGTGCATGGCACCTGAAACTACTGAATCGAATGCTCTTTCCGGGCAGCGATTTTACGAATGGCTATAAATTATTAATGATGGGTTGCCCGCAACTTTTTAAATATCTTGCAGCCCTTAAACACCATAGATGAAATACCTGCCGCTTAACCAGGAGATATTCGTGACCAACCGCAAGCGCTTCATGAAAGAGATGAAGCCGGATTCGATCGCCATTTTTGTAAGTAACGATGAAGTCCCCAGCAATGGAGACGCGCTGCATCATTTCAAACAGAACAGCGACCTGTATTGGTTGAGCGGTATAACACAGGAAGACAGCATGGTGATCCTTTTTCCTGATAACCCTGATCCCGTTTACCGTGAAGTGCTGGTGCTGGTAAGGCCCAATGAGCTTAAGGAAAAATGGGACGGGAAAAGGTTCCGCAGGGAAGAAGCCACCGCCATTTCCGGTATAAAGACCATCGTTTGGCTGGATAGCCTCGATGCCATATTGCAACCATGGATACACCTGGCTGATAATATTTACCTCGATTCAAACGAGAACGATCGCAAGGCCAGTCTTCTTCAAACCCGTGATTATCGCTTCATTGCCGAAATGAAGGCAAGGTATCCATTGCACAAATATCACAGGGCTGCTAAGCTGATGAAGGAATTGAGGGGCATTAAAACGGCATTGGAAATTGAAGTGGTGCAGCAGGCGGTCGACATAACACATAAAACTTTCGAAAGACTGTTGAAGTTCATCAGGCCGGGTGTAATGGAATACGAGATAGAGGCGGAAATATTTCATTCGTTCTTATCGCAACGTTCAGGCGGGCCTGCATACGGCAGCATTATTGCCAGCGGCGACAGGGCGCGCACGCTTCATTATGTATCCAATAACCAGGAATGTAAGGATGGAGAATTGATCCTGATGGATTTTGGCGCCGAGTACGGAGGATACAATGCAGACCTTACACGCACTGTTCCTGTAAATGGCAAATTCACCCAGCGGCAGAAAGAAGTATACAATGCCTGCCTGCACCTGCACAATTATGCAAAGAGCTTATTAAAGCCGGGCATCACCATTGTTGACTATACAGACAAGGTGGGAGAAGAAGCAACAAAGCAGTTTGTTGAAATAGGATTGATCAGTAAGTCTGATGTAAAGAATGAAGACAAGGATAACCGCGCTTACCGCAAATACCTGTATCATGGAATTTCGCATCATCTTGGTTTGGATGTGCATGACCTGGGAACGCGCACAAAGCCTATTGAGCCCGGCATGCTGTTTACTGTGGAGCCGGGAATTTATATCGAAGAAGAACAGATGGGTGTGCGCATAGAAAATAATCTGTGGATCACTAAGAACGGTAATCAGGACCTCTTTGAAAAAATTCCGATCACTGTAGAGGAGATTGAGACGTTGATGAAGAAATAATTAGCTCATCAACTAATTAGCCAATTAGCTGATTAAATTCACATCATGAAACACATCCCCAATATCTTCACTCTTATCAATCTTTTCTTTGGTTGCCTTGCCATTGTATCTGCATTGCAACTGGATGTTTCTTTTTTGTACCAGTTGGATGGACAACCCATCATGCAAAACATGCAGGCTTCATTGTGGATGGCAAGCCTTTTCATTGGCCTTGCGGCGATCGTTGATTTTTTAGATGGATTTCTTGCACGGCTGATGAAAGTTTCTTCTGAAATGGGAAAGCAATTGGATTCATTGTCTGATGTGGTAAGTTTTGGCGTAGCTCCGGCAATCATTCTGTACCAGATTTTGAGAATGGCAATTTTAAAAGACAGCGAAGCGCTGGAAACTCCTATGACCTGGGCGTATGCGGCGTTTTTGGTTGCCTGCTTTGCAGCCTGGAGATTGGCGAAATTCAACATCGATACAAGGCAGCAATATGGTTTTCGCGGAGTGCCTACGCCTGCGGTAGGATTGCTGGTGGCTTCTTTTCCGCTGATATTGTATTACAATTATTTTGACGGCGCTGTGAATGATCTTTTGCTGAACAGGTGGGTGATCTTTGCAATTGTTATCCTGTTGTGTTACCTGATGGTAATGGACAGGCCCATCCTTTCGCTTAAGTTCAAAGATTTTTCTTTGCGAAATAATATTTTAAAGATCATCCTGCTTGTGGTAGCTGTTGTTGCGGCGCTTACACTGAAATGGCTGGCTGTTCCTGCAGTATTCGTTGTGTATATCATCTTATCTTTGGCTACTGCCAGATCTCAAATCGTAAACCCAAAATCATAAATTGTATATGACATATACCGTTCAGGTTAAGGTAATGCCGTTGAAAGAGTTATTGGACCCACAGGGAAAAGCTGTATTGGGCGGGCTGAGTAACCTGGGCCTTAATTCAGTTGCCGATGTTCGTGTGGGCAAGAACGTAACGTTGCAGGTTGAAGCGGCTTCGCCAGACGAGGCCAGGGCCATTGCAGAAGAGGCAAGTAAGAAGTTACTGGCGAATCCTGTGATGGAATACTTTGAAATATCAATTTGAAAATGTGAAAATTGCTCAATGGCTCAATGAGGTGCCGAAATGAAATGGTTATTCATTTTCACATTTCGTAATTTCACATCTTCACATTATGCTTTACATCATTCCTTCGCCCATTGGTAATCTCAAAGACATTACGCTGCGGGCTATTGAAGTGTTGAAAGATGTAGACCTCATACTTGCGGAAGATACCCGCACTACTTCGCGGCTGCTCAATCACTACCAGATCACTAAGCCGCTCTCGCCTTATCACCAGCACAATGAACATAAAATATTGCAGCACCTGATTGATCAGTTAGTGGCTGGTAAAAAAATGGCGGTGGTAACCGATGCAGGCACACCGGGCATTTCTGATCCTGCATTCCTGCTGGTGCGTGAATGTGTAAAAGCCGGCGTGCGTGTAGAATGCCTTCCCGGCCCAACAGCTTTTGTTCCCGCCCTGGTGAACAGCGGACTGCCATTGAACAGATTTACTTTCGAGGGTTTTCTGCCATTAAAAAAAGGAAGGCAAACGCTTTTTAAGCAACTGGCCGAAGAAGAGCGCACCATGGTCTTTTACGAATCTCCAATGCGGCTTGTAAAAACACTCGAAGATTTTATTACCTGGTTTGGGCAAGATCGTGCATGCTGCGTAAGCAGGGAGCTCACCAAAATGTTTGAAGAAAATGTAAGAGGCAGTCTGCGTATTGTGTGTGATCATTTTAAACAGAAGGGGGTGAAAGGCGAGATCGTGATTGTGGTGCAGGGGAAGGAGTAGTTTCGGGTTTCGGGTTTATAGTTTCGTGTTCTTAAGTCTGAAAGCATAACAATAGCTACTGCTTAATAACCTGGAATTAAAGAACCCGAAACC
>JBAVMD010000777.1:0-1881 GCA_049689695.1 Chitinophagaceae bacterium
GTGTAACGGTAAAAGGAACAAGAAAAGGAACTTCCACCAATTCAAACGGCGATTTTTCGATCGAGGCCAATAAAGGTGAGATACTTGTTATTTCCTCCATCGGTTATGTAACACAGGAAGTAGCCGTGGCAGATAACACCAGGCTTGCCATAAGCCTTACGCTGGCTGACAAGCAGATGTCGGAGATCGTAGTAACGGCATTGGGCATACGAAAAGAAGCAAAGCGCCTTGGGTACGCCGTTTCCAAAGTAGATGGAGAAGGGCTTACAAAAGCGAGGGAGTTGAATGTTGCGCATGGCCTGGAAGGACGCGTAGCAGGAGTGAACATCAGCGGTGTTAACGGAGGTCCGGGATCATCAGCCAACATCGTGATCAGGGGCAATAACAGTTTGAAAACCCAAAGCCCTTTATTTGTTATCAACGGTGTGCCGATGGACAACAGCACAAGAGGCACAGCCGGCATGTGGGGCGGAGCTGATCTTGGCGATGGTATTTCTAACATCAATCCTGATGATATTGAAGAAATATCCATCCTGAAAGGATCTACAGCTTCTGCATTGTACGGTTCCCGCGCTTCGCAGGGTGTGATCCTCATTACAACCAAGAGCGGTAAGAATAAAAAAGGCATTGGGGTTGAATTCAATTCTAATTTAGTGGTCGACGAGATCATTGATCATACAGAATATCAATATGTATACGGCCAGGGTTTGCTGGGAGTAAAACCTTCTTCTCAATCCAACGCCTACATTTCAGGTGCCAACAGTTGGGGCGCAAAGATCGATAACTCTAGCGCGGTACAATTCGATGGCGCATCAAGACCATACTCTGCGCAAAAAGATAATATTAAAAACTTTTACCGCACCGGTCATTCCATTACCAATACCATTGCCTTCAGTGGTGGAAATGAGAACGGTAATTTCAGGCTGTCAGCATCTAACCTCTTAAACGAATCTGTTATACCCAATTCAGGCATGAGGCGCAATACTTTCAACCTGAATCTTAATAGCAAGCTTACCAAGCGTCTTAGCCTGGCAGCTGTTGTAAATTATATCATTGAAAAAAGCAAGAACCGTCCATTCCTGAGCGATTCGCCCGGCAACTCCAACTTTGGTATTGCATTTTTGCCAACTACATTGAACGAGGATGTGCTCCGGCCCGGTTTCAAGACTGGTGGTGCTGAGATCAATTTTTCAGATAATATTTATCTCACCAACCCATGGTTTGCAGCAAATGCCTTTGTGAACGATCTTGGTCGCAACCGCGTGATCACCATGGGAATGCTCAGGTATGAGATTACCGACTGGCTTACGCTGCAGGGACGTATCGGACAGGATTATTTCAGCGACCGCACTACATCAGTAACTCCTACAGGAACAGCTTATTTGCCTAAAGGCGGAATGACTGAAAATTCATCGAAGTCTTCTGAAATGAATGCTGATTTCCTGCTTACTGCTGAAAGAAAGCTTACCAATAATATCGGCCTTGATGTGAGCATAGGCGGAAACCTGATGCGTTCAAGAGCTGAGATACAAAATTCAACCGGCGACCAGTTCAACGTGCCTTTCCTGTATGCTTTACAGAATGCCAACAACAGGAATACACGTTACGATCTTTTCCGTGAAGAAGTTCAATCATTCTACTATACAGCAGAGTTTTCTTATAAAGGAATGCTTTACCTGAATACTACAGGGCGTGAAGACTGGTTCTCTACTTTGCCGATAGAAGATAATCATTTGTTCTACCCATCTATCAGCACCAGTTTTATTTTCAGCGAGGTGCTGAAAGCGAGCTGGCTTAATTTCGGAAAGATTCGTCTTGCCTGGGCAAATACAAGTGGTAAAGCGCCTCCTTATGCTACTAAACTTTACTACAGCATTGATG
>JBAVMD010000778.1:0-2587 GCA_049689695.1 Chitinophagaceae bacterium
ATTAAATTGTAGCCAATTGAGCCATTGAGCAATTTTCATATTTTCACATGCTTACGATTCCCGCTGCATCAGGTATTCCGCCAATTGCCTCAATGGTTCTTTTCTTACAGAAAGAACGGCAATTTCATCTAGGTGATGAAGGGCTTTTTTCATGAAGTCTTCTTTCAGGGAACGAGCCCAATCGTCAATACCAGCCTTTTTGAAGATGGATAATACTTTCGGTACTTTATCAGGGGCATCCTGCTGCATCAGTTGTTGCAGCTCCTGCTTCTGCTCCGGTGAGCAGGCCTCCAGGGCACGTATTACAAGGAAAGTTTTTTTGTTCGATTTGATATCGCCTCCCACTTCTTTACCAAACTTCTGCGGATCGCCAAAGGCATCCAGGTAATCGTCCTGCAACTGGAAGGCAATGCCCAGGTTCTTCCCGAACTCGTACAGGTGCTGTTGGTTGCCAAGACTTGCACCGCCCAATATAGCGCCCATCTGCAGGCTTGCTGCGAGTAACACAGAGGTCTTGAGACCGATCATATTAATGTATGCATCCAGCTCCACATTTTCCTGCTGCTCAAAATCCATGTCGGACTGCTGCCCTTCGCATACCTGTTTACCGGTGCGGTTGAACAGGGCCATGATCTTATGCAGGTAGCGGTTGTCGATCTTATTGAGGTAATCATACGCCTGCACCAGCATAAGGTCGCCGGCGAGCAATGCGGTAGGTCCGCCATACTTTTCATGAACAGTAGGCTTGCCTCTTCTCAGGCTTGCCTTGTCCATAATATCGTCATGAACGAGCGTGAAATTATGAAAGAGTTCGATGGCGTTGGCCGCGTGCCAGGCATCGGGATTGATATTATCGAACAGCTCATTTCCCATCAGGCACATCACCGGCCTGATACGCTTTCCGCCCAACTCTAAAAAATAATTGGCGGCTTCGTACAGGCGCGTGGGCTCATTGGAGAACTGTTGCTTTAACTGCGATGAAAATGTTTGTGTGAGTTCCTGGAAGGTAAACATAGGTTAAGTTTGGTCATTGGGTCATTAAGTCATTAGGTCAGTGGCTCATTAAGTCATTGGTGAGTTGTGAGTGGTAAAAAATCAAACTCTCACATATCACTTTTTCCCTTCCCACTTTTCTTTTTTTTCTTTCCTTGCTCCTTGTTTCTTGTACCTTGTTCCTTGCGTCCCGCTCCTTGTTCCTTGCGCTTCGTACGCTCTGCGCCCGCATCCGGTATCAAGGAAGCTTGTCCATTGCTCTTCAATGCAGAAGTGATCACCCACTCATAATCTATCTGCCGCTTGCCCAGGTTAGTAGCTACTACTTTCACCCAAACCTTATCGCCCATTCTGAAGGTGCGTCCGCTTCTGCGGCCAACCAGTGCGTATTCCGCTTCAATGTGCTGAAAGTCGTCATACTCCAGCAGCGTATTCATACTAACAAGCCCTTCGCATTTATGTTCGATGGTCTCTACCCAAAAACCAAAAGCTGCAACGCCACTGATAACACCTTCGAACTCTTCGCCCAGGAATTCCTGCATGTATTGCACCTGCTTGTATTTGTTGCCTGCGCGCTCAGAATCCATTGCGGCCCTTTCCCTCTCGCTGCAATGCTTGCTTTTAGCCTCCAACTTCTTATCGAACTTAATATTCTTCTCCAGGCATTGCTCCAATATTCGATGTACCAATACATCAGGATAACGGCGGATGGGAGAAGTGAAATGGCAATAATGCTTAAATCCAAGGCCGTAGTGACCGATATTCTCCGTTGTATACACGGCCTTGGCCATGGTGCGGATGCCCAGTTGCTCCAGTACATGCTGCTCCGGCTTTCCGCGTGCCTCTGCCAGCAACGCATTAAAAGAAGCAGCAATGGCTTCGGGAGATTTGATATCGAACTTATGTCCGAACTTTTTGGCAAACTCAATAAAGGGCGCCAGCTTTTCTTCGTCGGGCGTATCGTGCACACGGTAAGGGAAAGGAACTTCTTCTTTATCTACTTTTATTTTTGCAACCGTTTCGGCCACTACCCTGTTGGCCAGCAGCATAAATTCCTCGATCAGCTGGTGCGCTTCCTTGCTTTCTTTTACGATAATGCCAATGGGTTTCGCATTTTCATCCAGCTTAAAGCGTACTTCCTGTGAAGAAAAATTAATAGCTCCTTTTTTAAATCGCTGTTTCCTGAAACGCTGCGCGATATCGTTCAGCGTAAGTATTACATCGGCATGCAATCCTTCTTTCTTCTCTATGATCTCCTGCACTTCTTCATAGGTAAAGCGATGGTCTGAATGAATAATGGTTTTGCCCAGCCAAAATTCTTTTACCTCTGCTTTTGAAGTGATGTGAAAAATGGCGGAAAAAGTAAGCTTGTCTTCATGCGGACGCAATGAGCAAAGCTCATTCGAAATACGTTCCGGCAGCATTGGGTTTACCCTGTCTGGCAGGTAAACGGAGGTAGCGCGTTCGTATGCTTCTTTATCCAATATCGTCTCCGGTTCTACGTAATGACTAACGTCTGCTATATGCACGCCAATTTCATACACGTCTTTCTTTAATTCACGGAAGGAAATAGCATCATCGAAATCTTTAGCGT
>JBAVMD010000779.1:0-2850 GCA_049689695.1 Chitinophagaceae bacterium
GGTGAGGAATCTACAGCAACAGCGACGCTGCGTCTGGAATGACAAGTGAGTTCAAAACTAATAGCACATACTTTTATATAAACAATTCCCAATGCCATATCCCAATCCTCCACTTACATACCTCGGCAAGCATAACAAAAACGAGGTTTATTATTATTCACTAAACCAGCACGAATTAGACAGCCTGCCCCGAGAAAACTGGGTTTGCCTGGCCATTGCAAACGAAGAATTTGACCGGGCTTTTTTTGAAGAGTTTGTAATTTTCTCTGCAACCAACGGTCTGCTTGAATTTAAAGGCCAGGGTTTGCAGGGAGAATTGTTGCATGACCTGTATGATGAGATCATTGTAGACTATGAATTGCAGGCAGAAGTTGAAACAGATGTAATGACTAGCTGGTATGGTGAAGGCCCTAATGAGTTGGCAAATGCTTTCTGGGGTTGCTTTTATGCGAATGTTTTGCCGGAGGGTATTGAACAGGATGATGTAAAGGTTGTATGCATTTGCTTTGATGGTGGGGATTATGCGGATTTGTTGAAGAAGCTCTTAGAAAAGATAAATGAAGGGTGGGTGCCGGAAGATGAGTGAGTATGCGTCAGAAGTGATTATGAGCAGTATGCTATAAGCTATTAGCGACTGCTTGCAGCTAAAAGCCCGCGGTTCATGGTTCAAAGCTCACGGCTCACAGCTTCCTGCTACTTTCCTCCCACACATCATTCAACTGCCTGATAAGCTTTTCAATGCTCCTGCAAAAGAAAACGGTGTTGGCTTTCTGGTCAGGGTTTGGAAGTTCATCGTCCGGAATGGAAGTATAGGTTTGCAAGAGGTTCCAAATCTCGTTCTGGCAAGACTCTACCGAATACATGTCGAAAAAGGAACGTACTGCATTATGAATGGATGTATCAAGACCGGTGGTTTGCGGCGTGGTGCTGAGTGTAGTTCGCATAAGAAAGGGTTTATAGATCAAATATAAATACTGTTGTTGAATTCACCACCACTTTTCTAAACTTTTTCTCTGACCTTGTTCGATATAATTCTTAAAACATCCTGATGAAAGAAAAAAGTCCGGACATCCTGGAGAAATTTGCCAGCAATGTTGCAAGGATCAGAGAAAGCAAGGGGCTAAGCCTGCGTGAGGTAGCCGCCGGCTGTAGCCTGGATCATGCTAATATCAGCAGGATTGAAATGGGAAAGGTTGACCTTCGGCTTACTACCTTAGTTGAAGTGGCAAAGGGGTTAGGGGTGCATCCGAGGAAGTTGTTGGATTTTGAGGTGGAATGAGATTGAAGTTTGCAGCAACAGCTCACATCTGTAAATTGCGTGAATTATCCGGTTAAAGTAAACGGAAGAGCATGGCAGATGTGCACAGCAAAGAGGTAAGGAGTTACAACATGAGCCGCATTAAAGGCAAGAATACTAAGCCCGAAATGTTGGTTAGGAAGTTTCTCCATGCACATGGGTTCAGATATCGGCTACATGATAAAAAGCTTCCTGGCAAGCCTGATATTGTTTTACCCAAGTACAAGACGGCGATTTTTGTTCATGGGTGTTTTTGGCATGGGCATGAGGGATGTAAATATTATGTTATTCCAAGTACGAGAACCGAATGGTGGGTCAATAAGATCAATTCAAATATTACTAATGACAAAAAAGCTATAAAAACATTGGAAGAAGCAAGGTGGAATGTGCTTCACATTTGGGAATGCGAGCTGAAGAAAAATAATATAGAAAACACGCTGCAGTTCATATTAACGATCTTACGCAACATTTATAATAAGTTACGTTACTAGCTAACATATTTAATTTTAATCGGATAAATGCATCAATATTCAAGCGCCCGTAATAGATTTGATGTTTTTAGGGTCATACGGACCAACCACAATGAATAATGGCATTACAAAAGCAGTCCAGGCGAATTCCTATAATAGATTTATTTGCTGGCCCGGGTGGCCTTGGAGAAGGATTTTCTGCTGTTGTTGACAAGAATAATAACAGGACATTTGACATTGCTCTTTCTATTGAGCGCGATGAATTCGCTCATAGAACTTTGACTTTGCGCAGTTTTTTAAGACAGTTTCCGTTCAGAAAGTTGCCTAAGGAATATTATGACTTTGTAGCAGGCAGGATAACTAGTGTTGAAGATTTATATAGTCTTTATCCTGGGGAAGCCTCAAAAGCACGATTTGAGGCATGGAGATTTTCATTGGGGAATGCAAAGGATCATTCACTAATCGATAAGCGTATTAAGGAAGTATTAGAAGGGGAAAAAGATTTTTTACTTATAGGGGGACCACCTTGCCAAGCTTACTCATTAGTTGGCCGGGCCCGGAGACAAGAAAAAGAAGGGTTAAAAAAAGAAGACGAAAGGGTTTATCTGTACCGAGAATATTACCGGATCTTAGCAGTACACCGTCCGGCAGTTTTCATAATGGAGAATGTCAAGGGGATATTGTCTTCCAAAGTTGAAAATGACCACATCTTCAAACAGATTCTTAATGATTTACAAGATCCAATAGAAGCATATAAAAAACTAAAGGGCAAGGAAGCAATATATAAAAGCAGAATTCATTATAAAATATATTCGCTAGTTAGAAAATCACCAGGAGAAGACATTTTTGGATCACCTCAGTTATTCGAACCAAAGGACTTTATTATTCGAGCCGAGAATTTTGGAATCCCCCAAACTAGACATCGTGTTATTCTCATAGGTATTCGAAGTGATATAAATATTATACCGGATGTTTTGACGCCTAGCAAGTATTTTATCCCAGTTGAAAATGTTCTGGATGGGCTTCCTTCCGTAAGAAGCGGGCTTTCGAAGGCAAAAGATGGAAAATCAGAATGGAAGGAAT
>JBAVMD010000780.1:0-1634 GCA_049689695.1 Chitinophagaceae bacterium
CATATATATAGGCCGTGAACATCGTCATCAAAAACAACGACGCATACAATCCAACCAGTCGTGTAGGTAAAAATGTTAGCGCCAACGCTACCAATATTTCACCCGCCGGTAATGCCCACGCGGTCACCCCTGCAAATTGTGTTATGAAAGGAGATCTATTTAATTGAAGCTTAAAGGTTTGATAATCCAGCAGCTTGCTTACAGCTGCATACATGAATAATAATATCAGAAGTGATGAGATGATCTCAACAATGGTACTTCTTTTCATACAATAAGGTTGGTGTGCCGGTGGTTATCCCGGGCATAAGGTTTAATACTATTTCTGAAACAATACGGTAAGGATTAAGCTCGTAGGTACGTTTAGGAGGTTAATAAGGCCTGGTGGTTGTAATGTGGTTTCCCAAACCCGGTTTGAGAGCGCCTTGGTTGTATAGTCCAGACAACCTGATTTTCAATAGAGGGAAGGCTGGCCCGATTGGGATATAAGCCTTGCTTTATTCAATGCTATTGATTCTTTTGAAAATCACAATGCCGGGTCCAGGAAAACACGATTGTTTTATAATACATCCATCCGTCCTTAATAAGAGCTTTTGAGTTAGAGGGCTTTTGGGGTGGGTTCTTTTCTCATTCGACAGAGTAAAGATGTAAAAGCTTTTTTAGATTAAGTTGTCGCTAAAGGATAAAGTATTTTCTTATCGGGATAAATTGCCGCTTACCTGTTTTCGTGGTCTTCGGCCACTGTATTTACGATACGCAACAGGTGATTTTCCGTAGGCTGATTTAAAACGAACACTAAACATATTTACGCTTGGAAATTTTAACTGCGCTATTATTTGCTCATCAGTCATACTAGTATGAATGACCAGTTCCTTTGCTTTTTCGAGTTGCAATCGGTAATAATACTTCAGCGGTGTAAGCCCTACCACTTCTTTAAAATCACTGATTAGATCATCGGTGTTGGCTCCCGCTTTTTCCAAAAGTTCTGGTCTGTCGTACTCTGTAAAATGTAGCTCGATAAAAGCTTTCGCCTCTTCTATTTTCATCTTGTCTATCTGCTTTCTCTCTTCAACTTCATATTGTTGGAGTACTGCTTTTAGAAGGGCATAAATTTTTAAGTGTAAAGAGCCGTTTTCCTGACTGCCAACAGGTGCCTGGAAAATAGGTGTAATCAATTCCGCCATTTCCGGTAAAGCTGTTTTAGCCGGGCGGATAAATACCGGATCTTTATCGAGCATTGCCTTCCAGCGTTCAACTATTGCAGGGTACTGAAATTTGTATTTCATCAAATCAATTTCAAAGCTGATAGCGAGGAATTGAAGGCGTTTGAATTTTCGAAGCAAAATGCTGCAAGGCTCAGATGGAACTTTTATAAGTGCGACTTCTTCTTTTTTTAATGGTAGTGACCCATGATGGCCCGCATCTATAAGTATACCTTCCTCCATGCAAACAAAGATGGTAGGCACTTCAAATGAAAATTGAATCGCCTCATTCTGCATCACCTGGTAGTCGCAGGACGTAACGGCAAACTCCTTTTGCGTCATTTGGAACACCCGGTAAGTGCCCGAGGAAGTGTTTACTTCAAACCGTTTGCTATAATATTCATCCTTAAAAGAAGGCTGCAAGTGATGTTTCAT
>JBAVMD010000781.1:0-6209 GCA_049689695.1 Chitinophagaceae bacterium
ACCCGACTTTTTTTCTGAATCAGAATCTGAAGAAGAAGAAAAGGAGTCCGGGGTAGATAGACAACTCGCTTCCTGGTGGTGGAGCCGCGCTTATCCCGAGCCGGGTGACATCAACGATAAATTCTACAAAGCATGGCTGCATGCAGAGGCCATGAAAAAATCCGTGCAGTTGCAGCGTGAAAATAAAGTAACAGAAACGAACGCTTTCAGCGGTAACTGGACTGCTATCGGTCCGAGCCAGAACATCGGCGGACGAATACTCTGCATTGCCATCGATCCGCAAAACGGCAACAACCTGTTTGCAGGCAGCGCCAGTGGCGGTATCTGGAAATCCACTACAGGCGGTATAGGTACCAATGCATGGCAACCGGTATATACAGGGCTTCCTGTATTGGGTGTTTCTTCTATCATCATTCATCCTGCCAACCCGGATATCATGTATGCAGGCACGGGGGAAGTTTACCGCGCAGATACTTCGAATATTGGCTTTAATGTGTGGAAGGCTAGAGGAACTTATGGTGTAGGCATTATAAAAAGTATCGATAAAGGCGTTACATGGACGCAGGTGTTCACTAAAAATATGTCTGGATTGTTTGGCGTGCAGATGCTGGAGTTCGATCCTGTAAACAGCAACATCGTTTATGCATGCGCCACAGATGGATTATACCGTTCAAACAACGGCGGCAATTCATGGACCAGAATACTTAACAAAATATATGTTTCTGATGTTGCGATCAATCCGGCCAACACCAACCAGATCGTTGCAGCAACAGGTAATTTGCAGAATCCTGATAAAGGCATTTACCGGAGTATGGACGGAGGCATTACCTGGGTAAAAGTAACCAGCGGACTTCCTTCTTCGTTCCAGGGATTCACCAGGCTGGATAATGTAAACGCAAATGCAAATATTA
Organism: Chitinophagaceae bacterium; assembly: GCA_049689695.1. Taxonomy (GTDB): domain Bacteria; phylum Bacteroidota; class Bacteroidia; order Chitinophagales; family Chitinophagaceae; genus DASPKM01. Next base: position 912 of record JBAVMD010000781.1, read on the forward strand.
TTGTAGCGAGCATTGGTATGTCGGCAGGTACTTCGCAGAATGAGCTGTACCGTTCAACTGATTTTGGTGCAACCTGGACGATGCTTTCCAATTCCAATCATTGCCAGTATCAATTCTGGTTTGCGCATGATGTGGCCATCAACCCTTCCAATACAAACCAGATGATGATGGCCGGCGTGCCTTTGTACCGTTATACGCTTCCTTCAAATAGAACTTCTATTGGCGGTGTGCATGCAGACGTGCACGATATCGAATTCGATCCTTCCAACAGCAATATAGTTTATGTTGCCTGTGATGGAGGAATGTACAAAAGCACCAATAGCGGAGGCTCTTTCAATATGATCAACGGAGGATTGCAGGCGGTACAGTTTTATGCTTCACTGGCCGTATCTCCTGGTAATCCCAGTATCATTGTGGGTGGATTGCAGGACAATGGCGTGGTAAGATATAATGGAACCGGCTGGACTTCTGTTGCCGGTGGTGACGGAGGCCCCTGCGTATTTCATCCCACAAACAGCAATATTGTATTTGCATCTAACGATGCAAGACGTGTGCTGCGCTCTACCAACAGTGGCAGCAGCTTTCCTGCTGAAGTGTTGAGCAGCTGGGCATTTTCAGCTGATTCACGCACGGCTTTCATGGCGCCGGTGGCCATCAGCAAATCGAATCCATCTATTGTATATGTTGCTTCCGACAACCTGCACAAAAGCACTGCCACAGGTGCGGCAGGATCGTGGAATGGCAACAGTGCATCTTCTGCAACAAATTATATTGAAGCAAGGCACAAGACCGCTATTGCATTGGCAGTATCGCCTGTAAATGCGAATAAATTATACGTATCCACTTCTCCTTTCGCACAGTACGATAATGATGCGAACAACCTGCACGTAAATCCCCCGCCTAATGTGATGAAGAGCGTGAACGGAGGCATGAGCTTTACAAGCATTAAAGGCACGCTGCCGGACAGGTTTGTGATGGATTTTGCGATCAGCCCAACCAATGACGATAGCGTATGGGTAGTGCTGGGAGGCTTTGGCACTGCGCATGTGTATGTGACCGGCAATGGCGGTGCTACGTGGACGAGCTGCACAAACTGGTTGCCCGATGTTCCGCACAATGCCATACTTATCGATCCCCGCGATCCTGCAGTTATCTATATAGGGAATGACCTGGGCGTTTATGTAAGCCCTGATCGCGGCCTTACCTGGTTTGATTACAATACCGGCTTGTGGGATGCAACATTGGTAATGGATTTGGTTACCGCTAACAATAAACTGGTAGCGGCTACACATGGCAAGGGTGTTTTTATGAGCGACCTGTACATGGTTCGTTTGCCATTTGAGCTGCTGCACTTTAGTGGCGCAGCTAAAGCAAGGTATAATGAATTGAATTGGAAAACAGCTGCTGAAGAGAATGCGTATGCATTTGAACTGGAAAGAAGTATTGATGGAAGGAATTATGAACGTGTAACGATTATTTATACGGCAGGCTCTGTAAACGGCGCGTCGTATTCTTATAAAGACGATGTGGCAGCGATATTGAATTCATCTGGTGTGTATTACCGGTTGAAACTAATAGAAAAGAATGGTGCATTCACTTATTCGAATATTGTGCGGTTGCAAATGCATCAGCAGAAAGATCTGACAGCAGTAAATGTTTCCGGAGGGGAATTGAAAATATTAATAAATACCGTTCTTGCCGGGCCAGTAAGAATGAACTTGTACGATGCTTCGGGAAAGCTTGTGAAAAATAAAAACTTTGTTTCAACCGCGGGTATGAACAACTTGCGAATGAATCTTCAATATCTGCCGACTGGAAGTTATGTGTTGGAAGTTATTACTACACATGAAAGGATTGTGCGCAGGATTCGATTTTAGCAGTAAAACCCGGAACGCAGATAATCATCTGCGTTCTACGTGGTTCCTCCTTTTACTTTATTTTCGGCCTTTACTTGTGATCTTTATTACCATTATTTACCTTGCTATGAACTTTAAAGATGAAGTTTATGTTTATTATTCTTTCATAGATCCTGAGATGCAGGATGAACGGCTGATGAATTACTTGCATCAGCTGCCGCCCGGTCTCTGGAAAGACATTGTAAAATATCGCCAGAAAGCTGACCAGGTACGATCACTCACCGGCAAACTGTTATTGAGAGAAGCAATACAGGAAGCGGGATTGGATGCCGGTTTAATGAATTCCATCGCCTATACTGATTTCAAAAGACCTTATATAGCTGAGCATTTCGATTTTAATATTACACATTCCGGCAATTGTGTAGCGCTTGCATTGGGCTACGATATGCGGCTGGGAATAGATGTGGAACAGGTCACTCCTATCAGCCCTGATGATATTCTTACAGTATTACGTCCTGACGAGCTGGATGAAATGCGGCGGACCAATGCAGACGCTGATACCGTTTTGAGGTTCTGGACGCGCAAAGAGGCTATTGTAAAAGCATCGGGCGAAGGCCTGTACCGCCAACCGCAGGAAATATATTTCCAGGATTCGCTGACCGCTCAAACGGCTGATACCGCCTGGTTCCTGCAGGAAATTGAGCTTGGCAGCGATTATATCTGTTACTATGCCGCCAATGTGAGCGGAAAGAAAACCGTGATCCGCCGGGTAGAATACTGAGATTTTCACCTACATTTGCAGCCGGTTTTTAGTTCGGGTAGTGGCGCAGCCCGGTAGCGCACTTGTATGGGGTGCAAGGGGTCGCTGGTTCGAATCCAGTCTACCCGACAAAACCCCGAGAATAGTTTCTCGGGGTTTTTCTTTTTACATTTAAGAAAAAATTACTCCTTGAAAAAATACCTGTTTTTTGCTTTGCTGTTACCGGTACAGTTATGGGCACAATCCTTTTCCAAAGAAGAAATAGATCGCTGGCAGCAACAGGCGCGGCAGGTTAATATTATTGAAGATGACTGGGGCATTCCCCATGTTTATGGCAAAACTGATGCGGATGCTGTATTTGGATTGATGTATGTACAGTGTGAGCAAAGCTTCGAAAGAGTGGAATTCAATCATCTCGAAATGATGGGCAGGCTTTCTGAAATCTATGGTAAAAGCAGATTGTACGAGGACCTGAAAATGCGCCTCATTTATGATACGGCAGCCGCCATGGCAGATTACATGAAAAGTCCTGCATGGTTCAGGAAATTATTGGACGCCTATGCTGATGGCATTAACTTCTATATCTACACCCACCCCGCTGTAAAACCACAGGTGCTGCAACGCTTTGAACCGTGGTTTGCTTTATTGCGGACCAATGGGAGTATATCAGCCACTGAAACCGGCGGTATAACGATGCAGGATATACGAAATTTATATCCTATAAGTGATAATAGTACTTCCTTTTACAAAGCCCCACCTGTTTATGAATTGGCTCAGACAGGCTCTAACGGCTTTGCGGTTGCACCAGCCAGGACCAAAAACAAAAAAAGCATTTTATATATTAATCCACATACCTCCTTTTATTATCGCACAGAAGTGCAGATGACAAGTGATGAGGGTTTGAGCGCTTATGGGGGTGTAACCTGGGGCACTTTCTTTATATTTCAAGGCTTCAATGAAAACTGTGGCTGGATGCACACCTCAGGCCGTGCCGATGTAGCAGATGTGTATAAAGAAACGATCGGGAAAGCAAACGATCAGATTTACTCTTTGTATGATGGCAAACAGATACCTGTAAAAACTAAAGAAATCATTATTCGCTATAAGCAAGGAGAATCTTTACAGCGGCAACGGTTCGTGACCTATGCCACTAATCATGGGCCGGTAATGGGTATTCGCAATGGTCAATGGTTAAGTCTGCGGGAGAATAACCGGTCGCTTGACGCCCTGCTGCAATCCTGGCTGCGGACCAAAGCAGATGGCTTTGAATCCTTTAAAAAAGTGATGCTGTTGCGGTCTAATACTTCGGACAATACCGTATTTGCGGACGCTAATGGCAATATTGCATACTGGCACGGTAACTATGTACCCAGGCGAAACCCGACATTCGATTATAACCAACTACTGGATGGCAATACATCAGCTACGGATTGGAAAGGTATACACGATTTAGATGAAACGGTGCATGTATATAACCCCGCAACCGGGTGGATTCAAAACACCAACTCTACACCGTTTACGGTATCTGGCTCCAGCAGTCCCCAAAAGGAAGACTTTCCTGCCTATATGGCCCCGGATGCACAGAACGCGCGGGCGATTAATGCCATGCGATTATTGGATGCGGCTAAAGACATCACCCTTGATCAAATGATTGCAATTGGGTATGACCATTATCTTTCCGCATTTGACATCTTGCTACCGGCTCTTTTCAAGGATTATGATGCCTTGATGCCAGCCGACCCGCAACAGAAAAAACTGGAGGCACCTATTCATTATTTGCGTATATGGGACAGATATTCCTCCACTACTTCAGTGGCCACCACATTAGCTATAGAATGGGCTTCTATATTCGAAGCGAAAACCGGTAATGCTGATGCGGATTACATTTTAAAGAACAGCAAAGCAGCAGACCGTTTACAGGCACTTGAAACCGTGATGACCATGTTGGAAAAAAACTATAAAACATGGAAAGTAGCATGGGGCGATATCAACCGGTATCAGCGCACAGTAGACGGGAAATTTGACGATAACCTGCCCAGTTGGCCAGTGAGTATGGCCTCATCTGCCTGGGGTTCACTGCCGGCCTATAACGGCCGGCGGGTAAACACCCTTAAACGCTATGGTGTGCATGGTAATAGTTTTATAGCCGCTGTAGAATTTGGCGGCAAAGGCAAATTAAAAGCCAAGTCAATTTTGGTGAGCGGCGAATCGTTTGACCCCGAATCAAAACATTTCACTGACCAGGCAGAAGGTTATCTCAATGGAAAATTCAAAGATGTTTATTTCTATAAAAGCGATGTATTGAAACATGCCAAGAGACAGTATCAACCCGGGTAGTACACGTCTTTCATTCATCAAAACAAAAGGCACTGGTTGACACATTGTGTGTATTTGCAGAAAACGGACGTTAAAGCGGGATAAAGCCATATAAGCATAAAACCTGGCAATGAATTGCCAGGTTTTATTTTTGAGAGCGGCGGTCGTGCCAGCGCTTAAGAATGTGTAATTATGAAGAAGCTGTTATTCCTTCTCGCTCTGCTTCAAAAAGCTTGAAAAGCTTTTCTTTTGCTTGCCCCAGACCTCTTCGAATTTTTCTTTGCTGTAAATTTTTGCGGCCGGCGGAGAGTAAATAGTTACAAGGCCTGCTGCATCAGCATAAGCTTTCATAGCCTGTACAGTCGC
>JBAVMD010000782.1:0-9011 GCA_049689695.1 Chitinophagaceae bacterium
GATATATACTGATGAACGCGCAGGTGACCGTATCCGCGCTTCGGCGCAGGGTATGATCACACTGGCTACTTATGGCGTAGGCATGCTGATAGGCTTCTGGGTTGCCGGTGTAGTAGCGAATAAGTACAAAACAGCTGACGGGCACGATTGGCAAACCATCTGGCTTATACCTGCGGGCATAGCCATGCTGGTGCTGCTGATATTCGCAATTTTTTTCAAGGACACAAGAAAGCAGGCGGTATCTGATTCGAAAGTTGATAAGGGCCTTGCCACAAGTCCTATAACCTGATTGAATATGCCTTATAATACCCGCCGTAGGGCGCTGAAGAATTTATTGCTCGGCGGAACCGCGCTGGTTTCCATGCCAGGTGTTCCGCTGGCCAACTGTCATACACAAACGAAATCTGCTTTGAAAGGTAACGTAAATCATTCCGTTTGCAGGTGGACCTACAATTATCTTCCGCTGGAAGACCTGTGCAAGGCGGTAAAGGAAATCGGTTTTTCTGCCATTGACCTGGTAGGACCTAAAGACTGGCCGGTACTAAAGCAGCATGGCATCTTTTCTTCCATGTGCAATGGGGCCGAGATCAGTCTTACCAAAGGATGGAACGATCCGCAATACCACGCAGAGCTCATTAAAAATTATACAACCCATATAGATCTTGTAGCCAAAGCGGGGTATAAAAACCTGATCTGCTTTAGTGGCAATCGCAATGGCATGGACAATGAAACAGGAGTGAACAATTGCGTGGCGGGCCTTAAACAGATCATGGCGCAGGCCGAAAAGCAAGGGGTTGTTATTCATATGGAATTGCTCAACAGCAAAGTAGATCACAAAGACCAGATGTGCGATAACACGCCCTGGGGTGTAGAACTTTGCAAACGGCTGGGCTCTCCTAATTTCAAGCTGCTGTATGACATCTATCACATGCAGATTGATGAAGGAGATGTTATACGCACTATAAAAAACAATCACCAGTACCTCGGTCATTATCATACCGCGGGCGTGCCGGGCAGGCATGAGATAGACGAAAGCCAGGAATTGTATTATCCCGCGATCATAAAGGCCATTGTGCAAACGGGTTTCAAAGGATATCTTGCCCAGGAATTTATTCCATCAAAAGAAGATAAGATCGCGGCGTTGAAGAAAGCGGTGGAAACGTGTGATGTTTAGATGATTCGATGTAAAAATTAATTACTGATTATTAATTATTCGGCAATCAGCTTTTCGATTCAATAAACTAATAAACAAATAAACCGATAAAGAATGGCTAACAACTATGATGCAATTGTAGTAGGCTCGGGCATCAGTGGTGGATGGGCTGCAAAAGAACTTTCGGAAAAAGGCTTGAAAGTATTGATGCTGGAAAGAGGCAACGATATTAAGCACGTAACAGATTATGCCGCGTCGAACAAGCATGTGTGGGAGTACCCGCACCGCGGCCAGCGCACGCAGGAAATGATCATGAACTACCCGGTGCTTAAAAGGGATTACCCGCTTAACGAGCGCAATCTCCATTACTGGACCGTTGAAAAAGATTGTCCTTATACAGAAACAAAGCGGTTCGACTGGTTCCGCGGCTATCATGTGGGCGGGCGCTCATTAATGTGGGGCAGGCAATCTTACCGGTGGAGCGATATAGATTTTGAGGCCAACGCAAAAGAAGGCATCGCGGTTGATTGGCCTATCCGTTATAAAGACATTGCACCATGGTACGACCATGCCGAAAAATTTGCAGGCATCAGTGGCAGCAAAGAAGGCCTGGCCGTTTTGCCGGATGGTCAATTTCTTCCACCGATGGAATTGAACTGCGTTGAAAAGGATGTTGCTGCACGCATCAGGAAGCATTATAACGATACAAGACGAATGATCATTGGCCGTGTTGCCAATCTCACTGCCGCGCACGAAGGCAGGACCAATTGCCAATACAGGGATATGTGCTGGAACGGATGTCCGTTCGGCGCTTATTTCAGCACGCAATCCGCAACGCTTCCTGCAGCTATGAAAACGGGCAACCTTACTTTACGTCCGTTCTCCATTGTTACAAAGATTTTGTATGACAAGGATAAAAAACGCGCTACGGGCGTTGAGATCATAGATGCCGAGACCAATCAAACCCAGCAATTCACTGCCAAGATTGTTTTCCTGTGCGCATCGGCGCTTAATTCTGCCTGGGTGCTTATGAATTCCGCAACCGATGTATGGCCGGGCGGATTGGGCAGCAGCAGCGGTGAGTTGGGACATAATGTTATGGACCATCATTTCCGTTGCGGAGCATCCGGAAAAATGGAAGGATATGACGATAAATATTTTTATGGCAAACGCCCTAACGGTATTTATATCCCGAGGTACAGAAATGTGTTTAACGATAAGAGAGATTATGTGCGTGGATTTGGTTACCAGGGCTCAGCTGGCCGCAGCGGCTGGGGCAGAGAAATTGCGGAGCTAAGCATTGGTGCAGAATTAAAGAACGCACTCTGCGAGCCGGGTGGCTGGACGGTTGGTATGACGGCTTTTGGAGAAATACTGCCTTATCACGACAACAAGATCTCGCTTGATAAAGACAAGAAAGATAAATGGGGACTGCCTGTACTGGCTATGGACTGCGAGCTCAAGGACAACGAAATGAAAATGAGAAAGGATATGATGCAGGATGCGAAAGAGATGCTGGAAGTTTCAGGCGTGAAGGATGTGAACATTTTTGATTCGCAATATTATTTTGGCCAGGGCATTCATGAAATGGGTGCGGCGCGTATGGGAAGAGACAAAAATACATCTGTGCTCAATGGTAACAACCAGGTTTGGGATGCCCCGAATGTTTTTGTTACCGATGGCGCGTGCATGACCTCAGGCGCCTGCGTTAATCCATCGCTTACTTACATGGCGTTAACAGCAAGGGCTGCGGATTTTGCAGTGAAAGAATTGAAAAAAATGAATCTCTAAGCCGGGTACAAGAATCAAAACACAAGACATTAATTTATTACTTACAAATTAAAGATCATGGAAAGAAGAGAAGCTTTACAACGGGTGGCGTTACTGATTGGAGGCACTGTTCTTGGAGCGAATGCTTTTTTAACCGGCTGCAGCCCTGCTGACAAATATGCTGAGGGCGCAACTTTCTCGGAGAAGGATATTGCTTTCCTGGATGAAGTAGCAGAGACCATCATTCCTACAACCGATTCACCGGGAGCAAAGGCTGCCAAGGTAGGCACGTTCATGACCGTGATGGTGAAAGATTGTTACGAAGAGCGGGATCAGAAGATATTTAAAGAAGGAATGAATAAGCTGAACGAAGCAAGCCGCAAGAAATTCGATAAGTCTTTTATGGAAGCAAGTGCAGAGCAAAGGCATGAGTTGTTGGTAGGGCTTGACAAAGAAATGAAAGACGAAACGAAAAAACAGAAGGAAGAGCGTGACCGCGCAACCAACATACAAAAAGAGGAAGAAGAAAAACAGGAGCAAAAACGCAATCCTACACAGGAGAGCGAGAAAACAAAGTTGGAAAAGCAGCAGGAAAAACCAAAAGAAAATCCTCCCCGCCATTATTTCCGCATGATGAAGGAACTTACTTTGCTGGGATACTTCACTTCAGAAATTGGCGCTACCAAGGCTTTAAGATACAAGCAGGTCCCCGGAAGTTACAATGGTTGTGTGCCTTATAAAAAAGGAGACAAAGTCTGGGCATAAAATAAAAAAAATATTATGTTATGAACGAAGGGAGGCATTTTGCCTCCCTTTTTTATCCGTTTACGTACGTAAACAAAAAATTTACTAATTTGCAAAAATATAAACATTATACCATGAATAACTGACAATAGGACTTGAAGCAACTGTTACTTATTTCGCTCTGAAAATCTGGAAAATTTAGGAGGGTGCGAAAGTAGGTGGCCACACGTTTTGCGTGGGCTCACTGAATTCGCATCCGGGTTTTCCAGAACCTTCAGAACGATTCGTGGCCTGCGCAATTTTTTTATGTCCATACATGCCGCAGACCATCAATATTGTAATCCATCTTAAAACAATAAATGTCATGCGAGCATCAACACACTATCGAAAAGTAATAGCAGAACTAATTAACCGGTTAGATAGGTATCCCAAAATCATCAGATCTGAGGAAGAAGCCTGGGGGATATTAAAAACACTTATCGTAAAAACCCCTGATAAGAACGTAAGAATTAAAGACGTTGAATGGCTTATAAATCAGGCTTTGAAACATAAAAAAGCTGTTGAGGCAGCCAAAACAAGAAGATGCAGATCCCCACGATCGTCTACAGCCAGCTACCACGAGCTATTGCAACTATTGATCCTGTTAAGATTGGAGGAACTGATTATAGCAGATCATAAACGATAATAATAATCGGTTAGGCATTCTAAAATATATCCTGCAGTTCTTTCAGGGATCTTACAATATACGTAGGCTGAATATTGCAATCGATACAAAGGTGATTTACAAACACCTGGTCGATGCCCGCATTCATAGCGCCTTGTATATCCACTTCAATACTGTCGCCGATCATAATGCAGTCAGCCGTAGTGCAGCTGGCCCTGTTCATGGCATATTCAAAAATTTCCTTCTTCGGCTTCAGGCTGTTGCTTCCTTCTGACGTGATCACTTCCTCAAAATATTTATCCAGGCCGGAATATTTCAGCTTGCTGTGCTGCGTTTTTTCAAATCCGTTGGTGATGAGGTGCATGCGATAGCCCTTATCAGCCAGGTAATCCAATACTTCAAAAGTATGGGGGAATACCTGGGTGCGGGTGGGCAGGCGATCAAGAAATTCAACGCTCATCTGCTGCGCAAGCGTTTCATCGCCTATCCTGAAATCGAGCAGCGTATGCCACATGCGTTTTACGCGCAGCTCATCTACTTTAATATACCCATTGCGGTAACGCTCCCAGAGCTTATCGTTATGAACGAGGTAGTTTTTATGAAAGAGGTCAAAATCATGCACACCTTTCTGCGCCAGTTCGAGGCTATGATACAGTTCCTCCAGCGTATGCCGTGAATTGGCATCAAAATCCCAAAGGGTATGATCAAGATCAAAAAAAAGGTGCCGGTATTTCATGGTGCAAAGATTGAAAAAAACTCCAACTTCGTTGAATGAACCTCATAGTTACCGGCGCTTCACGTGGACTTGGAAGATCTATCATTGAAAAATTTGCAAATGACGGCGGCAGCCATGTTTTTCTAATGTGCGCCCGCAGCCAGGATACGCTGGAAGCTGCAGCACAGGAGTTAAGCGGGCAATTTTCTAACAGCAGCTTCAGAACATTTGCCTGCGATCTCAGCAAGAAAGAAGAGGCACGCAGGTTCGCTTTCTGGACAGAACAGCAAATACCACAAGTAGATGTATTGGTGAACAATGCAGGTTCCTTTATCCCCGGCAGCGTTCACGACGAAACAGAAGGAGCGCTGGAAGAAATGATCGCTGTTAATCTTTACAGCGCTTACCATCTCACCCGGCTGGTGCTCCCACGCATGATGCAGATGCGAAGCGGGCACATCTTCAACATGTGTTCCATCGCCTCCCTGAAAGCTTACAATAATGGAGGCTCTTACAGCATCAGTAAATTTGCATTGCTGGGTTTTTCAAAGAATTTGCGGGAAGAGATGAAACCTTATAACATTAAAGTAACCAGCGTACTTCCCGGCGCAGCTTATACTGATTCATGGGCGGCCTCGGGCGTTGATCCTAAGCGCATCATGGAAGCGGGTGATATTGCAGAACTTGTTTATACCTCAGCCCATCTTTCGCCCCAGGCCTGCGTAGAAGAAATTGTTGTTAGGCCTCAATTGGGCGACCTTTAGGCACCGGCCATCCTTTTTAACCTCGTTTTTACCGCCCTGACCGGTTAGCTGCGTTTCAAAATTTTACTTTTGCATTGGTGATACCGAACGTTATGGATGTAAAAAGAACAGCAAGGCCGGGAATTTATCTTCGTTTCATTTGCCTTTGCATTTTATGGATGGCTTCAGCTTCCGGATATGCACAGGTGAATTTCAATACAGTGGTTGACCAGACTACCATCGCCCGCAACCAGGTGGTGCAGGTAGAATACGTAGTGGAAAATGCAAAGAAGGTAGAAAATTTTGACCCACCCTCGTTCAGGAATTTTGCGGTGCTGCAGGGGCCTATACAATCATCAGGCATGTCGTTCGTAAACGGCAACCTCATGCAATACAAAGCGCTTGTATTTATTCTTCAGCCACGCACTACAGGCAAGTTGATCATACCCGGCGCCACCGCAATTATAGATGGGCAACGCCGGCAGTCTGATGCCGTTGCCATTGAAGTCACTAAAAGCAAAAGTTCCGCCTCTACCCCGCGCAGCCCTTTGCGTTTTGATCTGCCAAGGGAAAAGGTAGAGGCCGACAGGGAGTTCGTACTTTACCCGAACGAAAGCGCGGTTGACAAGATCAGGAAGAACCTGTTTGTAAAAGTAGAAGTAGATAAAAAGATATGTTACGTGAACGAACCGGTGGTGGCTACTTATAAGCTTTATTCACGCCTGAGGTCAGAGTCTAGGGTGGTGAAACGTCCCTCGTTCAATGGCTTCAGTGTGTACGATATGTCTGAGCCTGATGCAGGTAATCCCTCCGTTGAAACAGTGAACGGTAATAAATACAATGTGCATGTTATCCGCCAGTCGCAATTGTTTCCCCTGCAGGCGGGAGATTTTGTACTGGACCCCGTGGAAGTTGAAAATACGGTCAGATTTATTAAAGCTGAATCGGAGCAGGACAATTACCTGGAAGAAATGACCGACCCGTACGCGGAAACAGTAGAGCATACGCTTACCCTGGCAAGCAGTTCGGTAAACATCAATGTAAAGCCGTTGCCGCCGGCAACGGTAACCAACTTTGATGGAGCGGTAGGAAATTTTTCAGTGATTGCCAGCTTAAAAACACCCATCATTAAAACCGGGGAGTCAGCAAGCCTGATATTAGAGATCAAAGGCAAGGGCAACATACCCATGATCAATGCGCCTGTTGTGAACTGGCCAGCGGGATTTGAAGCTTTCGATCCTTCAGCCAAAGAAGAAGTTCATCCTGAAACCGCACCGCTTAGCGGAGTAAAAACATTCGAATACCTGTTTACGCCAAAAGATACCGGCGATGCAGTGATACCGCCTGTAGCATTTACCTATTTCGATCCAGCTACAAAATCGTATAAAACAGACAGTACTCGCGCCTTAAGTCTGCACATAGCTGCGGGTGAAAAAAAATCTGTCGCCAGGAAATTACTGCCTCCTTTCATTGCCCACCCTTCTGCGCAAAATATCTGGTTGTGGATGGGAACTGTGGCGCTGGTTACTTTACTTGTCATTGGTTTTGTTGTGGCCAAAGCAAGAAAACGCAGCAAAGGTGTTACGCCTGCGCCTGTGAAAAAAGAAACCGAAGCTGTTGCTGCCCCATTTAAAATGAAGCGCGATCCGCTGGACAAAGCAAGGTATAATCTCGGGCATGTTACCGCCGGAACTTTCATCAAAGAAATTGAATCCACTATATGGAATGAGACCAGGGAAAAACTGAACATTCCCCCTGTTGCGCTGAATCAACCGCAGGTGATTGCAGGACTGCAGAAAAAAGGAGCTGATGAATCGACCCTGCAATTGTTCCGGGAGTTGATGCTTGATTGCGAAACTGCTTTGTACATACCGGGACAAAGTACAGAAGATCTGCAGGGGATATTGAATAAGGCGGAGCGGTTTTTAAATAGATTAGAAGCGTTGGGATAGAGCCTTTTATAACACGAATTTGAAGACACGAATTTCACGAATTGAAGAAAAATAGTTCCAGCAGCTATCTGCGCCAGGCGATAAATAATTCGTGAAATTCGTGTATATCAATTCGTGTTATTATCTTCTTTACTTAAAATAAGAATAGATCGATTTATCATTAATGAAAAGATCTTTGATCACACCCTTTCCTTTATAAATATTCACTAACGCATAGGTTTTTTGCGCTGAGTCTCTCGCAAAAGATGCATACAGATTCTCAGCTTCCGGCGCCTTGTATTCATCTAAAAAAAACTGTTGAAAAGGATATTCAACAAGCACCCGGCCTTCGCCAACCTCTTTCTCATTATTGAATATGCGGTAATAAACTTTCACTTCTACATAATCAACTGATGCGGGCGCGTTTCTATGCAGTTGCTTTATTCTTGCATATCCTGCATTGTCTGTTTCTATTTCAGCATATGCATTTTCTCCACCTTGAAAATCTTTTGCATAAGCTGTATCTGCCCGGAAGCTTAATTGCACGTACCTGCCTCTGAAAGGGTCTTCAGGATCAACCGGTTGGGTTTGAAAACGAAATGCTTTTCCTTTTTGTAATACTTCTTCCCTGTTCCAGATCATCCTGGCCGGCACAAACCATTGCGCAAGCACCATCAATACAAATATTAATAGCACAATCTTTTTCATGCTGTTTGTTTTGCGGGCAATGATCTTTTTCTTTTTATAACGAGGTAGTTTGCTGCAAAGAACCCGATGCCTGCCGCCAGGAAAAAGATCCCGCGCCATACAAATGGAATGGATTCGTCGAAGAACCTGAATACAGCCAGTGATGCAATGATCAACAGTCCGAGGTTAAGTATGCCCAGGTGATGCTGCACGCTTCCTTTCCTGATATAGTAAAGACCTATCGCCAGTATCCAGGCATTTATCAATAATAAAGCTAACTTATTAGCATCGGGGGCAATAAACTGGTAAACAAGAAAAACGAAAGGTGAAAATTCAAGAGGGCTTAATACGTCCCACCCCTGCGTTCTGTATCGTTTCATAATAATGAAAAGAGACAACAACAAAAGCAGCAAAGTAATATATGTCAGAGGGCTGTTGAAACTAATATCATTTAGAAAAGAATCCCGTGCTCCTATCCACATTACATCAAAGCTCGATATCAATAATATGATCACTGTTCCTAACAAACCGGCTATCAGCCAGGGATTGCTATATACTCTTTTATCCTGGTAATAGTTGCTTGTGCCAGCAAGACAGTATACGC
>JBAVMD010000783.1:0-6615 GCA_049689695.1 Chitinophagaceae bacterium
TCCCTGGCCACATCGATCTTATTAATAATTACAAGTATTAATCTTTTTAAAAATCATTTTATGAACACTTCTTTCAATGTATTAAACGACAGCCAACTGGTTGCTATCAACGGTGGCGAGTGCATTACTCAGACTATGGCGCAGCACCCAATTAAGGTTGCTCTGTTCGGCATGATCTACGTTGCAGGTGTAGCTTATGGCTGCTATGCTTAATTGCTGAATATTTTAATAGCTGGCCGCGCTTTTTTGCTGCGGCCAGCTATTACTTATAGAAATTACAAGAACGAAAGCACCAAATCCGAAATGAAAATGAAAAAGCTAAGCACAAGAAAAATAATCCTCTACCTCGTGATCATAATCGTTGTTTTTCAAAGTCTCACCAACTGGAAAAAAGCGCTCACAGAAGGGATTAACGACGGAAAAAAGAACCGTAAAACGGAACAAAAAGATGTTCAGCCTGCTCGTTAGGCAATAATGATCATCGTTAAAAAAAATTAGTATGAAACCGGCAAAAATCGATCTTTCAGGGGTTAAATCGATATACCTCTTCACCATATTTTCACTGGCATACGTCATTGTCAGCTATCTTACCAATACACTGCTGCTTACAGATGAATTTTACGTAAGCATCTGGAGCGAGCAATTTTCCCCTGACCGTGTAAGCAAGATGCTGGAGTCAACCGAAAAGCTCGAATGGATCATCTACCTCCTCACTCCTGCCATCCTTGCGCTGAAACTCCTGCTCATAGCCGCCTCCATCCAAGCCGGTTTATACATGAGCGACATCGAGCTGCCGTTTAAAGATGTTTTTAAAATAGTACTGATAGCCGAGCTGGTGCCTTTTCTTACAAGCCTGATACAGTTCATCTATTTTCTTTCAACCGGTGTAAACTCATTCGACCAGATAAATTCCTTTGCCCCGCTTTCGCTTATGAGCCTTTTCCAGGACGGAAGTGTTCCATCATACATTACTTACCCGCTTCAGTTGATCAACGTTTTCGAGTTGGTTTACTGGGTATTGCTTGCGGTAAGCCTGAATTTATATCTCGGTAAAACTTTCTTCAAAACTTTCAGGCTGGTAGCGTCCAGCTATGGCCTGGCTTTCCTGTTATGGCTGTTGCTGGTGGTTTTCATCCAGGTGCAGGCAGGGGTTTAATTATTAATTACTGATTATTAATTATTGAACGGGTTTCTGAATAATAAATAATAAATAATGAAAATTGCTAAGTTCTTAATTCCTGCAATAACCCTTTTAGCTATCGGCTATCTCGGCTTCAGCAGTTTTCAAAAGGTACAGCGCAATAAAGAGATTGCCGCCACTATTCAATCGATGCCGGCTTTTTCTTTTACGCGGCAGACTGCGGTAGAATTTACCAATTCTGATATTGATGCGCATGCACAAAAGCTGATCTTCAGCTTTTTCAACCCGGAGTGCGAGCATTGCCAATATATGGCAGGTGAACTTGTAAAGAACAGTGAGCAATTTACAAAGCACCAGGTGCTGATGGTAACAACAGCTGATAGCGTGGCTGTAGACAATTTCATAAAGACCTACCAGTTGAATAAACTTTCTAACGTGGTGTTGCTGCGCGATACACATTACCAGTTTGCATCCACATTTGGCGCACGCATCATCCCGTCTTTCTTTATTTATGATGAGCACAGAAAACTGGTTAAGAAGTTCACTGGCGAAACCAAGATCGAAAACCTGTTAAGGTAACAACATGAAAAAAACACCTTCCAATAAAAACTTTATCCTGCAAAAAGATACTGCTGATTGCGGCATAGCCTGTCTGCAGAATATATTGCGTTACAATAATGCAGATGTGTCTGCAGAGCGGCTTCGCGATATCAGCGGTACGGATGCCAACGGCACTACCATGCTGGGACTTCGTCATGCCGCACTGCAATTGGGTTTTGAAGCCCAGGGTGTAGAGGCAAATGAAGTAAACGCTTTGCAATCACTGGAACAACCCTGCATTCTTCATATCGTTACAAAAGAAGGCAGGTCGCACTACATTGTTTATTACAAATGGAATGGGAAACATTTCATCCTGGGCGATCCGGCCAAAGGCATTATTCAACTTACTGCACAGGAATTGGGCGAAGTATGGCAAAAGAAGGTCGTGTTACTGCTTACACCCACTGAAAAGCTTGAGCAGCTTGCCAGTCGCAACGTTTCCCGCTGGAGCTGGTTCCTTCCCATCGTAAAAAAATTCCTTCCGGCTTTTACAATCATCGCTGTATTTGGCCTGGTGGTAGCCGCGCTCAACCTGAGCACTGCTATATTTTCACAACTACTGGTAGATAAATTGTTGCCAAAAGAAGATCTGCCAAAGATCATTGCCGGTATTGCCGCGCTTACTGCATTGCTGTTGCTGAGGGCTGTGCTGAATTATGTGCGCGGACTTATTGTTGCACAGCAATCGCGCAAGTTCAACATTACGCTGGTAAGCAATTTTTTCAGCCGCCTGCTGCAAATGCCAAAATCATTCTTCGAGAACCGCCGCACCGGTGATATGGTAGCAAGATTAAATGATACCAATCGCATTCAACAGGTGATCAGCATGATCGTTGGAGAAGTAACCATACAGGCTTTACTGATGCTGGTAGCCGCTACTATCCTGTTCATTTATTCATGGATATGCGGGCTGATTGCCGTGTTGTTCATTCCCGTGATATTTGCGCTGGTAAAAAAATACCAGCCAAAAATAGTTGCCGCTCAAAAAGAACAGATGATCGCTTATGCCAGGAATGAAAGCAATTACATCGACAACATAAAAGGGATTGGCACCATCAAGTTATTCAATCGGGAAAATTATTTCTTCGGGCAGGCAGTGAATGTTTTCTCCGGCTACCAGGATGCGCTCTTTGGCGTAAACAAGACCCGTTCTAAATTCAATATCGTCATAGATCTGCTGGCTGCTGTGTTTTTTACAGCGCTTATCATCACAAGTGTATTGCTGGTTTTTCAAAAAGACCTGAAAACAGGTGAACTGATTGCCATTCTTCAATTTGGCATGGTGGTAATGCAGGCTGCTACAGCGGTAGCGCTGACCAATATACAATTGCAGGAAGCTAAAGTGGCGTTTGAGAGAATGTATGAGTTTATTAATGCGGAAACAGAGGCGACAGAGGCTTCGCCTTTTTTAAGCACGGAGACCATGGAGTTAGAAAAGGCGAAGCCTCTTGAGAACGCGCAGGCGAAGCCTCTTGAGAACGCGCAGGCGAAGCCTCTTCCTCTTTCATTCGAATCCTTCACCGTACACAACATCAACTTCCATTTTCCGGGCCGCAGAACACTCATTCAAAATGCATCACTTGAAGTAAAAAAAGGTGAGATCATAGCCATCACAGGCGAAAGCGGGCAGGGAAAGAGCACGCTGTTTCAAATATTTCAAAAATTCTACGAGCCTTCCGGCGGCAGCATTGGTTTTAACGGAGTTCCATTGCAGCATACAGATACCAATCAATGGCGAAAGACCATTGGGGTGGTAACACAAGAGCCTGCTTTATTCAGCGGCACAGTGCTCGAAAATATACTACTGGATAAATGTGGAGATAAGGAGATCAGCGATATCGTTTCATTCTGCATCGATACCGGCCTGCATGATTACATGGTAAGGTTGCCACTTGGATATTATACGCCTGTTGGCGAGGGCGGTATCAATATCTCCGGCGGACAAAAACAACTGATCTGCCTGGCGCGATGCCTGTATCACCGCCCGGAACTGCTGTTGCTGGATGAACCTACAGCGGCCATGGACAAAACAACAGAGAAATTCGTGATCAATTTATTGCATAAATACAGCGTAGGCAAAGGGGTAATTCTTATTTCTCATAAGGATGCACTGCTGAGCCTGGCAGATAAGACTTATCAACTTGAAAAAGGTCAGCTTCACCTGTTACAGGATGAAACCAGTTTCGGTCATCATCTGCAGTGTGAACCTGGCTTTACAGCTGCTGCACCTTTCCGCCTCTGAGAGGCCATTAACCATAAACCTTCCCCAAGGAACCACGGGCTGGCATTTTCGCCGGCCTGCTGGTTATCCTTTGTTGGTACAGCGCACCTGCCGTTTGGTGTAACAGAATTTACAACCCCTTGCAGCTGAAATAAATTTGAGTAAAGCATTTAAGCATGAATGGGATCTACAGCTTTCACCAGAACCTCATTTTAAGGGCTCCCCGCCTCCCCTTGCTTCAGGAAACCAATGCATCATTGATAGCTTCGCTTTTAAACAACAATTCTTTCCTGGAAGCCATTTACCTGGCATCCCCTGTATTGCACGATGAATGCATTAAATGGCGCAACGGTCATATTACAGCTGCAAAGGACATTCACAAGCTTACCCGCTCTGTTCTGAAGTATTATACACGAATGAGCAGCCGCTGCACTCCTTTCGGATTGTTTTCAGGTTTTACAGTCGTTGACTGGAAAGAAGGCGCTACCAATATTGTGCTGGATAGTCTCAAACTCAGCAGGCACACGCGTTTCGATATGCATTACCTCTGTGCGCTGGCGCAACAGCTTGCATCGGTTCCTTCCATAAAAGAAAAATTATTGTATTTCCCCAACACCAGCCTTTATAATGTTGGCGATGAAACAAGGTATATCGAATACAAATATGCAAATGCAAAAAGGCTGCACCAGATCAGTTCCGTTTCAACTTCTGATTACCTGCAGAATATATTGACCCCGGCTGCCAATGGAATTACGATCAGCCAGATGATGGAGCAATTGGTAAGCGATGAAATTACCAGCGATGAAGCGATGGATTTCATCAACGAGTTGATTCATGCGCAATTGCTGGTGAGCGAACTGGAGCCGGCCATCACCGGACCCGAGTTCATTCACCAGTTGATCACAACCTTGCAAAGGATCAATACTTTGAATGAGCCGCTCATCGATAACATATTGCAGGTGCTTAATCATGCCACTCTTTCATTGCAGGCGCTTGACACTTCCGCAATAAATGAAGCCGCAGATTATCGCAGCATCATGAAAGACCTGGATAAGTTGCAGGTACCGTATGAAGAAAATAAATTATTCCAGGTAGACCTTACCACCATAACAAAACAACAGCAGGTTGATACAAACCTTCAGCAGCAATTACAGGCCGCGCTGGATGTACTGAACAAGCTCATGCCGGCACAGCCATCGGAGCTTCTTCAATCTTTTGCACGCAGGTTTCACAACAGGTATGAAGACAGGGAAATGCCGCTGCTGGAAGTGCTGGATACCGAAACAGGCATAGGCTATGTTGAAAATGGAAGCGAAGATATTTCACCGCTGGTGGAGGATATAGTTTTAACCGGCAAAAGCGCAGAGCCGCGCCTTAACTGGGGTAAAATAGAAAACTTCTGGAAAGATAAAATAGTTGAGGCGCTGAAGCATAGCCGTTACTCAATCGAACTAACTGATAAAGAACTGGAAGGATTCACCAGCAACTGGAACGATCTGCCTCCGTCTATGTCTGTATTGTTCCGCATCATCAATGGAAAAAATAATACGATCTACCTGGAAAGTGCAGGTGGCTCCAGCGCTGCTAATCTGCTTGGCCGTTTTGCGCACGCCAACCCGCAGGTAAACGAGGTAGTGCAAAGCGTTACAGCCATGGAGCAGGAAAACGATCCCGATGTTGTATATGCAGAGATCGTTCACCTGCCAGAAAGCCGTACGGGCAATGTATTGCTTCACCCGGCTTTCAGGAAGTACGAGATTGCTTACATGGCTAAATCATCGCTCGACGCCGAGCACCAGTTAGCTGTACAGGACCTGGTTGTATCTGTTAAGAACAACAATGTTATTCTCCGTTCGAAAAAGCTTAACAAGCAGATCATCCCAAGATTAAGCTCAGCTCATAATTATCATTTCAATTCGCTGCCGGTTTACCAGTTCCTGTGCGATCTGCAATTGCAGAACAAGCGCCGGGGCCTTCAGTTTAACTGGGGCAGCCTGCAGCAACAGTATGTTTTTCTTCCAAGAGTGATGTATGGCAACACTATCCTTCATTTAGCCACCTGGCAGTTTACAAAAAAAGATTTTCATCATATAACCGAGCCTACTCCTGCTGAACAGAACGAATTGGTCAACAGTTTCAGGCATCAATGGAAACTTCCGCAACATGTTGTGCTGGCAGATGGCGACAATGAACTGCTGATCGATTTTGACAATGAGCTAATGGTTCAATTGTGGCTGGAGATCATTAGCAAAAGAGAACAGTTTACGCTTAAAGAGTTTTTTTATGCCGATTCTCATTGTGTTACCGATGAGCAGCAGCGTTCTTATGCCAATCAACTGGCAGCCGTACTGGTGAAGAACACAGCATCTTACCAGGCAGTAAGGAATACTACCGACAGCCAGGATGTAAAAAGGAAATTTTCACCGGGTTCGGAATGGGTGTATTTCAAATTGTATTGCGGCGCTAAATCGGCAGATAAAATACTGCTGGACGCCATCAAACCGCTTACTGAAAACCTGTTGCAGGACCAATCGATAGATAGGTGGTTCTTTATCCGTTACAATGATCCTGATTTCCACATTCGCCTTCGTTTGCATGTTGAGGATGCTAACAAAACAGGTTACGTGATACAACAGGTAAATGCTTACATCTC
>JBAVMD010000784.1:0-3101 GCA_049689695.1 Chitinophagaceae bacterium
TTGTAAAGATCATAACCAATAACTTCAAAATAAGCAAAGAAGATTTAAACAGTTATGTATTAAGATGTTCCTAAAATTCATCAGCGCAAATCCTAACGATCCTAATTATCCGCGTTCCCTAAACCCAACACAAGTACGATCTTACTATTCCGCCAATGACCTAATGACTAATTGACCCAATGACCAAAATGACCAACAACAAATAAAAAAAACCATGTCCCCATACGAACATACCGCTCTTTACGAACTCAAACGCTGGCAGCATAAGGTGAGCAGGAAACCTTCTATATTGAGTAAATTAAGCCGGCGTGTGCAGCATAAAATAAATAACGTTATCCCTGAAAAAGTGCACGTGGCCATTACTGCCGCCATTAAGCAAATGGTGCGTGCCGTGTTATTCGGTTCAGGAATAATAACAGGCAAGGTAGTTACTCACCTCTCGCTGGAAGAACGCGAAAAGCTGGTGAAAGAACGCATTGAATTTTATAAAAAAACCGCAGCCGTTGAAGGCGGTGTTACCGGAGCTGGTGGGATACTTCTTGGTCTTGCCGATTTTCCAATACTACTTAGCCTTAAAATAAAACTACTGTTCGAGATAGCCGCTATTTACGGTCATAATATGAACGATGTTCGCGAACGATTGTACCTGCTGTATATTTTCCAGCTTGCATTTTCAAACCAGGAACACCGCAGGCAGGTGTATCAGCAAACGCTCAACTGGCAATTGAAATACCATGAGCTGCCCATGAACATAGATGATTTCAACTGGCGTTTGTTTCAACAGGAATACCGTGATTACATTGACCTGGCAAAGCTGGCGCAACTGGTTCCGGTAATCGGCGCCGCGGTCGGATTTGTAGTGAACTACCGTTTGGTGATCAGGCTGGGCGACACCGCCATAAATGCTTACAGGATGCGGTTCTTTGGCGCTGTTGCATTATCAAATGTTTCTTCGTAGAGTGGGCTTTCTGTTTTCTTCCATTTATCCCAGAAAGTAAAATACAAGCCGAAGTTGTACCGGAACTGTTTATGATGAAGTGAATGATGCGTAGCGCCGATCAGCCATCTGCCGATAGCATGCCGGTGAAATTTTTGCGGGTAGATCTCGATGTCGAGATGGTTGATCACACTGCTGAAAGTCATTAACGTCAGTTGCGTGAGAATAACGTACGGATGCATGGGTAGTACCAGCAGAGTAAGTGGCAATACAATGGCCTGCAGCGCGCCTTCCAGCGGATGAAAAGAAAAAGCGGTCCAGGGCGAAGTGGTATTGCTGTCGTGATGCACTTTATGCACTATCCTGAAAACCGCAGGCGTATGCATCCACCGATGCACCCAGTAATAATAAGTTTCGTGAAGCAGCATAGAAGCCAACAGGCTTACCGGCAGATACCACCAGCCATAAAGATTAATGTCTGTATATACTTTTGTAATGCCCTGTTGCCATAGCAGAACGGTCACTGCACCCGCAATCGAAAATATAAAAGCGGTGATCATGCTCCAGCGCACCTCACGGCGAAATTGCGTTGATTGATAAGCGCGTTTACTAAGTTTTCTTTGCTGCCATTTATCCCGGAACCAGATGTAAAAAATAACGTAGAAGAGCCCTGCAATTATAAAATACCTGCCTGTTATTACTGCAAAGAACAACAGGATGGTGATGAGGAACCAGTAAGGGTTGGAAAAGTCGGGTAACGACATGAGTTATAGGTTGAAAATAATATGCCACATGCGGGTAAGGCACAAGCTCTAAGGTACAAGGTACAAGTTTAAACAGCCGCCGCCTTCATGCCCGCCCTGAAAGCATCAACTATTGCATTCACATCCCTGTAAAGGATCGTTTCGTTTATCATAAAGCGCATCATCCCTTTCGCATCCGGCTGAATAACCCGCATATTATATTCCTGCCGGATAGTAGCGCTGAAGACTTCCGGCTTTACAGGTTTAGGCAGTTGCAGAAAATGAATATTAGTACCGTTCTGAAGAACAGTTGCTTTTATATCGAGTGAGTTTTTCAGCAGAACGAACAACTCATCAGCACGTTTACGCGCCTGCTGTATACGGGCATCAAAACCTTCTACCATGTGAAGCGCCATGGCCGCATTGGTCCAGTTACCGAACATAGTGCCTCCGTGTATTTTCATAAGATGAGGCATTTTGTCTATGGTAGCCTTATCACCGCAAAGAATTGCTCCGCCGGATGCTCCTAAATATTTATAAAGCGAGATGTAAACCGTATCGAATAGTGAAGAATATTCTGCTATGGAAACGCCTGACCAGGCAGAAGCCATGTAAAGGCGTGCACCATCGAGGTGCAATTTCAAACCTTCTTGTTTGCAATATGCGGCGATCTTCCGCAACTCATCGATAGGCATCATTCTGCCATCAGCTCTTCTTACCGGGTTCTCAATGGACACTGCGCCCATACCGCTGGCAAATACTTCGCCCTGTTTGTGATAATCTACGGCTTCTTTCAACTCATCTGCAGTAAATCCTGTTTGTCCCTTGCCAACCGGTATCAATCGCTTGTTGAAAACAGATTGTGCGGCATCTGCTTCATCGCGGTATACATGACTGGTTTCCTGTACAAATACTTTGGTATTTTCTCCGCTCAGTACATGAATGGCAAACTGGTTGGCCATGGTGCCGGATGGCATAAAAATGGCCTTTTCTTTACCGGTGATCTCCGTGAATTTTTTTTCAAGCGCAGCTACCGCGCCGCCAGACCCGTAAATATCGGGCGCTATTCCTTTTGCGGTGCTGATCTCCTGCAGTTTGGCGATGTAATTAGGAGTACTAAAGAACTCTCCGTCTGATGTAAAAGTGATTGCGCGTTCAGGTGCCGGTGACTGATACACTCCATGGCCGGAAGCAATAGCTGGTAAAACAGGAACTACCAGGGGCAGGGCTGAGAGGCCGGAAGCCTTTAGGAACTTCCTCCGGTTAAAGTTTGTCATAAAATAGATTTTGAGTTTATAAAAATCCTTGCCATGCACTTTTCGTGCGTATAAACTTCCACATCCTTATTTATCATCGTTTATTTCCACCCAGTAACCATCAACATCCTGGAAATAAATCTGCTTTACTCCATCGGCGCGTAC
>JBAVMD010000785.1:0-28519 GCA_049689695.1 Chitinophagaceae bacterium
CTCAACGAAAAGCTGGTGAAGCTCGCGGGCATTGGCGGAATCCAGGTTGCCGGTAGGCTCGTCGGCAAAAACGATGTCGGGATTGTTGATGAGTGCGCGTGCAACCGCCACACGCTGCTGCTCGCCGCCGGAAAGCTGGTTGGGCTTATTGTTCATGCGCTCGGCAAGGCCAAGGGTATCAAGCAGCTGTTCTGCCTCCTGGGTAACCTCTTTTTTCTTTCTACCTGCTATCCAGCCCGGGATGCAGACATTCTCGATGGCGGTAAATTCAGGCAGCAAGTGATGGAACTGAAATACAAACCCCATGTGCTTATTGCGGTAAGCCGCCATGGCCTTGCCTTTCAGTTGCAGCAGGGCCTGTTTATGAAGAAAGATCTCGCCGGTATCCGGAAGGTCCAGCGTACCCAATATATGCAGTAAAGTACTTTTTCCCGATCCTGAAGGGCCTGCTATGGTCACGATTTCTCCTTTCCTGATCTCAAGATCCACCCCTTTCAACACCCAGAGGTTCCCATAATATTTCTGGATATTTTTAGCTGTAAGCATGCTCATTTACAACATTAAGGGCACAAACCTAACCCCCTTATTCCATATTCGGTAAACAAAAGAATAAAATAGAGCGGAGCCGATTCCGTTAAATTATGAAGAAGAATTTTGTGGATTCCCTGTAAAAATTACTTTTGCGAAAAATAAGGATCGACATATTCCGTGCTTCCTCTAAATAATTAAACGTAAACCAAATGTTCTGGACTCTTGAATTGGCTTCATATCTTGAAGATGCTCCCTGGCCGGCCACTAAAGACGAACTGATAGATTATGCCATTCGTTCCGGCGCTCCTATTGAAGTAGTAGAAAATCTCCAGGAACTGGAGGATGAAGGAGAGGTTTATGAAAGTATCGAGGATATCTGGCCGGATTATCCCTCGCAGGAAGACTTTCTCTTTAATGAAGACGAATACTGACAAGGTCAGTAAGGCACAAGGTGCAAGTAACAAGGCACAAGCGGTGAGTTCATGAATTAGCAATATGAACGTCTCCTCTTGTGCCTTGTGCCTTGCACCTTGTGCCTTGTGCCTTGTGCCTTGTGCCTTGTGCCTTGTGCCTTGTGCCTTGTGCCTTGTGCCTTGCAGGTTACTGCTTTTGCTTTCTGAAAGTCAATTTGAAGTAGAATAATACTATTATGAGAGCCAGGATGGTTGAGTTGGCAATGATCACGGGAAGCAGGTTCAGATAGATGCCATATACGAGCCAAACCAGCACGCTCGTTAAAACAATCAGCATCATCCACGTACTGAGATCGCCCACGCTTTTTGTTTGCCAGGCCTTATAAACCTGTGGAATAAAAGTTATGCTCGAAAGAAAGGCCCCGAACAGTCCTACGTATTCTATCCAATGCATTGATAAGGAATTTGAAATTATTATCCCATCACTTTTCACCTTTGACTTAATGACCAACTGACCCAATGACCGTTTTCCAACTCACTACTCCCCACTCACAACTCACTACTTTTCCATCTGCTCTATAACAGCTCCGGTAACGCCGGTGAAAGAAAATCCACCATCGTGAAAGAGGTTCTGCATGGTCACCATTTTTGTAAGGTCTGAGAACAGGCTAACGCAATAATCGGCGCACTGATCGCCGGATGCATTGCCAAGAGGGCTCATTTTTTCAGCGTAGCTGATAAAACCATCAAAGCCCTTTACGCCGCTGCCTGCAGTTGTGCGGGTGGGTGATTGCGAAACGGTATTTATTCTCACTTTTTTCTTAACCCCGTATTGATAGCCGAAGCTGCGGGTGATGCTTTCCAGCAAAGCTTTGGCATCTGCCATTTCGTTATAATCAGGGAACACGCGTTGCGCGGCTATATAAGTAAGCGCTACCACGCTGGCCCATTCATTCAATGCATCCATGTCCCAGGCAGTACGCAGTACGCGATGAAGGCTCATGGCAGAAATGTCGAGCGTTTTCTGGTTCCACTCATAATTCAGTTCCGTATAATGTTTCCCTTTGCGAACGTTGAGGCTCATGCCAATGGAGTGCAGGATAAAATCGATGCCGCCTCCAAAATGCTTCATGCTTTCTTCAAAAAGCTTTTTCAGATCGTCCATATTGGTGACGTCTGCGCCAATTACCGGCGCCTGCACAGCTTCTGCCAACTTATTGATCTCTCCCATTCGTAAAGCCACAGGTGCATTGCTCAATACGATCTGCGCGCCTTCTTCATGACAGCGCAAAGCAGTACGCCATGCTATAGATTTTTCGTCCAGTGCTCCGAAGATGATGCCTTTCTTGCCGGCTAAGAGATTATATGCCATAGAATTATTTAGTTTTAATATGCACCTTATCTAAAATTTCGTGTAGTGATTTTCCTTTTTTTGTATTTCGTGCAATACCTTACTAACCGAATCCTCTATTTCTCTTCCAACCAAAAGAAGCTCTTGGGATTCGTTTCCATCACGAAGATATATTAATGCATAATAAGTTGGTTTCAATCGCTCTTTTAAATTCATATGGGTGTGAAGAAACAACTTAGATACGATATTATATTGCTTCGCAGCCAAAAGGTGGTAGATGATTTGATTTAGTAAGGAATATTCGAAGACAGAATTTTCAGCCCCTTTAAAAGTCTCGCTATATACGTTGACAATTTCATCTAACTTTTCAAATTCTGATTGGAAAAGATTAAAAAGAATTAGTGTGAGAAGTAAAGAGCGAAAAACTAATAACTCTCCTAATGTTAGTTCAGAACCTTCATTTTCAGCATCCTTAATACTTTGAAGAAGCTGGCTATATAATTTTTCTTCCCCTGTTCCACGAATAAAGAACTCTTTTCCTGCAATAAAAATTGAAGGTTTAACTTCCTCATCAACTATTCGCATTTTAAGTACTAGCTCTAAGGCTTCCTGCCACTTTTCTTCTTTTATATAATTGCCAAAAGTATTTTTAAGATCGATATCTGATACAACTATTTCTTGAGCAATATATGTTGGAGTAAAGTCTTTTAATAGCAATTTTAATTTCGTATTTAATTTATGAAATGAAGTATAAACTTCACCATAAAATGCAATACTGTATTTATCTAATTTACCTGATTTAATTTTGTGTACATAGTCTAAAATTCGGCTTTCCAAGTCAGCGTCGCTACACCAGTTTTCAAGAAATTTTACGAGCCAAATTACTCTTTGCCTATCTACTTTTCTGCCGTATCGCATCAAATACCAAATATTAAAAAACCTTTCTTTAATAAAATATAGATGGTTTTTGGTCTTGGTCTCTCTCCGTTCGATTACTTGATTTTTTTCTAATTGACGCAACTGTGAAGAAATAATTTTGCTATCCAAACGAATCTTATCTTTTAGTTCTTTAACACTAATAGGATCCCAGTTTTTGGCCACAGCATCGACTATTTTTTGTTGCTGGGTAGCCAAATCGTCCATTCTATGTTTATACAAAGGGGTTACTGCGTCCAGGATTTTCTCCAGATCCTGTATGCTGCTCTCATGTTCATAATCTATAAAAATTTTAAACATTAATGCAATTGTCCGAGGAACTCCGCCAGTTAATACCCTTAGTGTTTCTATTCGTTCAGGGCTCTCTGTGATGATAGTTGTTATTTTTTCTTTTTCATTAAATACTTCTCCCAGTGTTTGCAAGAGTTGCTGAGTTTCATTTTCGGATAATCCATCTAACCTAATCATCTTGAAAAACTCAAAGAAGGGCTGCTTGTAATCTAAAATACTTTCCAGGTAAAAAGGAGAACCTGCAATTAACCGGATATTCGGCTTAGTCTGCAAAATTTCTCGTAGTCGTCTTACTTCTTTATCATCCAGTTTTTTCAAAAAATCGCCAATGTTATCTATAAGCAAAACAATTTTTTTCTCTTGCTTTTTAAGTTCTTTCTCTAATGTGTCGTAAACCCTTTCTTCGGATTCTAACTGTTGTTCCATTTCGCCTGACAGACCTTCAAAACCATGATAGTCTTCCAATATCTGCCCTGTATGTTCCCATAAATTGGCAAGTTCACTTATGTTATACTGCTCTTCACTAAATATTACCGGAATCAGCCATTGATTCAACTTTTCAGAGTCCTCTATACCATACTTTATCCTGTTCAATAAAGTAGTTTTCCCACTCCCTCTCTGGCCTACCAGCAAATAATGTTGCTCAGGAGTTTTCATATCAGACGTTTCCAGGTCATGCATGATCTCATCGTACACATCGGTTCGTACAACAAATTCGGCTATCAATTGCTCCTTGCTTTTCCTATCCGGGTTGTATAAAAAGTTTGTCATAAAAGTTCTTTACAAATAAAGCGTTGCCACCACATACGCACTATTGGAGAATTAAATCTGTAAACAGCAGGATCACCTATGTTATTAATGTAACCATCATACATCAGTACTTCTGTTATATGGCGCCAACGGTTTTGGAGATTATATTTAACCGAGAGATCAAAAATGGCAGACCGCATGAGTGTTCCGCTCTGCGCAAGTGCTTCCAACACTTCCTCAGCATACTTAAATTCCTCGCCTTTAAATTGTTTCTTTAGCCGGCTGTAATAATGCTCAAAGTGATTATTATTCCTTGCCTGAACAATGGCTCTGAATGAGTTACTGACTATGCCGGCATCAATCTCTTCAACATTATTTGAACGAGCCAGGGTTATCATTTCCTGTACTATCAATTGAACATGAAATGGGATCAGCCATTCAATCCGCTGAAATAAGAAGTCTGTATTTTCTTCTGAGATAGTTAGGCGTCTTGGTCTCAATAACGCCTGCAAAAATTGCCGGGCTTCTTTATCAGATAGCGGACCTACTTCAATAGAGGCAAGGTCATTTATAAATGCCGAAGAATTGATTGCGGCGACCGTATGATTCAGGCCAATGGAGCCTGTTATAATGAACTTTACTTTAGAAGTGATGTCTGGGTGAAGGCGGATCTCCCGGTTGGACTGTAAAAATCTTTGGGCGGCTTTAAGGTCACCCTGGTCCCTGTCAACAATATTTTGAATGGTTTGAGGGAATTCATCCAGCAGGATAACGAGCTTCGCATTGGTTTCCAATTCAATTCCCAGTAAAAAATTGAGCAGGTCTTCTTTATAATCGATCTGGCCGTTGTCTTCAGAAAATTCTATTCCGGGATCTGAAAGGCTGATGCTTTTGACCCGCTTTAGAAATTTCTGGCCCTGTTCCAGTAATCTTTTTAGTCTGTCTGAACTCCTGATTTCATCTACCCTCAGTAGCTCCTTCAAGAGTTTTTTAAAAAATTCATTCTCATCGTTGATAGCTTCTGTATCAACATAAACATATACATACCCACTTAACTTATTGTCTAACAGGTAAAAGAGGATTGAAGTCTTACCTATTCTTCTTGGAGCGGCAATTTGTAGATTATTGCCATTCTCGAGGTGTGTTAAGATGATTTCAATCTCTGTTTTCCTCGGAAAGAAGCTTTCACCTCTGGCAGGAGTTCCTATCACATTCTTCATGACAATAAAAATTTTGTCAAATATGATAACAAAAATTTTATTGTCAAAATATTTGACAAAATATTTTTTGTCAAACTTTATATCCAAGAAAACAGCGCTTCCCTCAATCCGCTGAGACCCCTTGTGCCTTGCACCTTGTCCCTTGTCCCTTAATTAAAATCCCCGATTTTAATTCAACATTTCCCTTGCATTCTCCAGCGCCGCAGCCGTTGGCTTTTCCCCACTCAGCATTTTGGCTATCGCTGTGATCCTTTCTTCTTTGTTCAGCTGCCGGATGTTTGTCTTTACCGCATCGCGCACAATTTCCTTATACACATAAAAATGAACGTGCGCCTTGCCGGCTATCTGCGGTTGATGGGTAATGCAGATCACCTGGCGCATGCCTGCCAGGTCGTTCATGATCAATCCCACCTGCCTTGCGGCTTCGCCGGAAATACCGGAATCAATTTCATCAAAGATCATTGTAGGAAGGTCTATCCGTTCTGCCACCAGCGATTTAATGCACAGCATCAGCCTGCTCAGTTCACCACCCGAGGCAACTTTCCTTAAAGGAAGCATTTGCCCGGTATTGTTGGCATCGAATAAAAATTCAGTAGTGTCTTTTCCGTGCAGGTAAAGCGCAGATTCGTTCAATAATATTTTCAACCTTGCATTGGGCATGCCCACGCGTGCAAGCAATTCATTTACTTTTTTCTCAAGCGGTTTTATTTGCTTGCTGCGCGCATCATGCAGTTGCGCTGCAAGCTGCTGCGCTTCTTTCAGCAAAGCGGTTGTTTCTTTTTCTTTAAGATCTATCTCTTCATCAATGTTCAGCACCGCCTGCAATTTATTGTTCAGTTCCTGGTGCACCTGCAACAATTGAGCAGTGGTTTGCACCCCATGCTTCTTCATTAATTTATAACCGGTTGAAATACGCTCATTCACCTGGTCAACTCTTTTTGCATCGTGCGTGATATGATCGCTCACATGCTCCAATTCAGCTGCAACATCGCGTAATTCTATCTGGGCAGATTGCAAACGCTGCAACAGCAGCGGAAGTCCGACATGATAAGCCGCATAAGTCTGCAACTGGTGATATATGGTTTTTAATTGTTGAACGATGGGCTGCTCCGATTCCTGCAATTGAAAAGTGGCGCTGTTCAAGCAGCTTTTAATAGCCTCAGCATTCTCCAGCAATTTCAATTCTGATTCCAGGTCTTCCAGCTCATTGTCTTTAAATCCTGCTTCATCCAGTTCATTAAAAAGAAACTGGTGATAATCGAATTCTTTCCGGAATTGCTGCCTTCGTTCCTGCAACTGCTGCAGGTTGCGATTGGCGGATGACCAGCGGTGAAATACCGACTGGTAATTTTTAAGCAGAGACGCATTGGAGGCCATGGCGTCCAGCACTTCACGCTGAAAATCGCTTTCGCCCAGTTCCAGTGTATCGAACTGCTGGTGAAGATCGACGAGTAAAGATGTTACCTGTTTTAATTGCTCGAGGTTTACGGGAGTATCGTTTACGAAGGCCCGTGATTTACCGGTTGATGCAATCTCGCGGCGAATGATCAGTTCATCTGTACCATCCAGGTCGTTTGCTTTGAGGAAATCTTTTATCGGGTGCTTGATGGCTATATCGAACACGCCTTCTATCACGCATTTTTTCTCCCTGTTCAGCAAAGCGGCGGTATCGGCCCTGTTGCCGAGTATAAGTGATAGTGCGCCCATGAGAATGGATTTACCGGCGCCCGTTTCCCCGGTAATGATATTGAGCTTGCCGGAGAACACGATCTCTATCTCGTCAATGATTGCGTAATTCTGGATGTACAACCTGCGAAGCATCGGAACAAGTTAAGGTACAAGAAACAAGGCACAAGGCACAAGGTACAGGAAAGAAGGTACAAGAAACAAGCCGCAAGGCACAAGTTGATAACCTGTGGTTATACGGTTAATAAAAAGAAGAAGGCACAAGAAGTAAACCCCTTGTGCCTTGTACCTTGTATCTTGTACCTTACGCCAGTCGTTATTTGAGTTCTACAGTATTCGTCAGATCTTCATCAACCAGTATACGTCCGCAGTTCTCACACACCATTACTTTCTTACGCTGCTTGATCTCGCTCTGCTTCTGAGGAGGTATGTAATAAAAGCATCCGCCGCAGGCGTCTCTTTCAACCGGAACCACAGCAAGTCCGTTGCGGTAGTTCTTACGTATACGGTCATACGAGTACAACAGGCGGTCGTCTACGTGCTGACGTGCATCATCAGCCATTTCCTGGTAGTGTTTTTCTTCCTTTTCGTTGGCTGCAATGATCTTCTCCAATTCATCTTTCTTGGTCTTCAGCACGCCTTCTTTAGCGCCGATGTTCTTCTTTGCCCTGTCAAGCTGCTGAACCTTTTCTGCTATCTCTTCGTTTGCGTCTTTGATGTGCTTTTCGGCCAGCTTCACTTCCAGCTGCTGCATCTCGATCTCTTTATTGATGGCCTCGAACTCGCGGCTGTTCTTTACATTCTCACTCTGCTTTTCGTACTTCTTTACCAGCGCTTCTGCGTCCTTTATGGCATTCTTTTTCTGGTTGATGAATTCCTGTATGCCATTGATCTCTTCCTCAATGCGCGTCTGACGCGAATTAAGGCCTGTGATCTCATCTTCAAGGTCGCGCACTTCCATGGGAAGCTCGCCTTTCAGGATCTGGATCTCATCCATCTTGGATTCAATCTTTTGCAGGCTTACAAGAGCGGCTAATTTTTCTTCAACGGAGAATTCTTTAGTTGTGCTCATACTCAGAAATAGTTAACCGGGTTTGTTTTTGTGCCCGATTTTAGGACGGCAAAGGTAGGGAATTTTTGCAGTAAAATGTCGTGTATAAGGTCGATGGTGAACTGTTCGCTCTCAAAATGGCCAATATCTGCTATTACCATCCGGCCATTGGCGTCAAAGAACTCGTGGTATTTTACGTCGGCTGTTATAAAAACATCTGCACCTGCGCCTAAAGCCGTGGTTATCAGAAAGCTGCCTGCGCCGCCGCAAAGAGCCACGCGTTTTACCGGCCGGTTGGTCAGGGGAGTATGCCGCACCGCCTGCAGTTTAAAAACTTCCTTTAACCGGGTAAGAAAACCCGTCTCGTCCATTTGTTCAGGCAGCTCGCCTATAACTCCGGAACCCGCATACTGGTAAAGATTGTTGAGCGCCACCACATCGTAAGCCACTTCTTCATAAGGATGTGCATCCAGCATGGCCTGCACCACCTCCCCTTCCAGATAAGTTGGAAAGATCACTTCTATTTTCATTTCTTTAGTGGAAGTTGGCTTGCCAACCTCGCCAATGTAAGGGTCCGCTCCTTCTTTTGCCATGAAAGTGCCGGTTCCATCCATATTAAAGCTGCACTGGGAATATTTACCGATGTTGCCTCCACCCGCATCGAAGATCGCCTTGCGAACTTCTTCTGCGCTTTCGATCGGTACAAAAGTGAACAGCTTTTTAAGCGTTTGTTCTTTAAGAGAAAGTATGTTGATGTTCTGCAAGCCCAGCATCTCCGCCATTTTACCGCTTACACCCTGCAGCACATTATCCAGGTTGGTATGAATGGCATAGATCGCAACATCGTTTTTGATGGCCGCAATTACTGCTTTCTCCACATAGTTCTTCCCGTTTATTTTCCTGAGCCCTTTAAAAATAATGGGATGATGCGCGACCACCAGATTGCATTTTTTGCTGACAGCTTCCATGATCACTTCTTCTGTTGCATCAAGCGTGGTGAGCGCTCCCGTGCATTCCCAGGAAGATTGTCCCGTTAGCAGGCCGGCATTATCATACGACTCCTGGAAAGCAGGCGGGGCAATTGATTCAAGATGATGAATGAGGTCGGCTATTTTCATGACTGCTTTTTATATCGAAAAATAATTCCAGGCATCTGAACAATGCAAAATAAAACTAATGCCTTTAGGATTTGTTGTAACTTTTATCTCCATTTTTTGTTGAATGAACATGGAAGTAGCTACAAGAACAACAGAACTCTACACCACTTACCGCGAGAAGATGCGCAAAATAGCTGACCTGCGTTACAGCTACGCGGTTTTGCAGTGGGACCAGGAAACTTATATGCCCGCTAAAAGCGCTGCGTTCCGCGGTCAGCAGCTCGCAAGTTTATCGGAACTGTCTCACCAGTTTTTTACCAGCGAAGAAACGGGCACTTTATTGCATCGCTTATCAGACCAGGCGGACCTCAACGACCTGCAGCGTAAAAACATCGAGTTAAGCCTGTACGATTACAATAAGGCGAAAAAATTATCGCCGGCTTTTGTACGTGAACTCACCGAAACGGTGAACGCATGCTTTCACAGCTGGATAGAAGCCAGAAGGCTTAACAGCTTTAAGAACTATGAAAAATACCTGGCAGAACTGGTGATGATGAAGCGCGAAGAGGCCCGCCTGCTGGGATACAATGCACACCCGTATGACGCCCTGCTGAACGATTATGAAAGGGGCGCAAATGTGGAAATGCTCGATAACATTTTTGCCACCATCAGCATGCCTCTCAGAGAGCTGCTGAGGCAGATCATGGTCCGCCCGCAGAATGACAATTCCTTCCTCCAACAGCGCTTTCCCCGGCAGGAGCAATGGAATTACGGCATCCAATTGTTGCGCAAACTGGGCTTTGATTTTGAAGCAGGCCGGCAGGATATTTCAGAACATCCTTTTACCACCAGCTTCAGCAGTCAGGACGTACGCATTACAACCCGCATTGACGAAGAAGATTTCAGCAATATGACCTGGAGCTGCATTCATGAACTGGGGCATGCATTGTACGAGCAGGGGTTGCCTCCATCGGAATACGGCCTGCCATTGGGAGAAGCCTGTTCATTGAGCATTCATGAATCTCAGTCGCGCCTCTGGGAAAACCAGCTTGGCCGCAGCCATATTTTCTGGCAGCACAATTACCCGATGCTGCAGGAGCAGTTTGCCCGGCAACTGGGCGATGTTACGCTCGATGCATTTTATGCGGGCATCAACCAGGTAAAGCCATCGCTTATAAGGACCGAGGCGGACGAGGTAACGTATCATTTTCATGTGATCATCCGTTATGAGATAGAAAAGAAGCTGATCGAAGGAACATTGCGGGTGCACGACCTGCCGGATTTCTGGAACTATCAATACCAGAAATACCTGGGCATCAGTCCGCCAGACGATCTCCAGGGCTGCCTGCAGGATGTTCACTGGAGCCATGGCAGCTTCGGGTATTTTCCTACTTACAGCCTGGGAAGTTTTTACGCAGCGCAGTTTTTTGACCAGGCCATGCAGGATGTACCCACGTTGCTGGACGAGATTGCAACCGGTCAATACCAGCCGCTGCTGGATTGGCTGCGGGAAAAAGTTCACATACATGGAAGGTATTTTACAAGCGAAGAATTGTGCGAGCAGGTGTGCGGGCGAAAGCTCGACATCAGGTGCTTTATGCAGTACCTGCTTGATAAATACAAAAATATTTACCAATTTTAAAGTCAAATCCAGTAAGCTTATGCAAAAACAGCTTGTTTTTACAGCTTTGTTATTCCTGCCGCTTCTCTTTTCCTGCAAGAAAACGATCGATCAAAAGAAGGAAGACCTTGTTATTGCCGCTATGACAAGCGGCCGCTGGTACGTACAGGAATACCTGGCGGGCAGCAGCAATGTTACCACGGAATTTGACGGCTACGAATTTCAGTTCCACGGCAACGGTACGGTTGATGGCATTAAGACCAGCACCACCACTTCAGGCACCTGGGCGGGAGACGGCTCCAATTATACCATCACCTCAAATTTCCCTGGTGCAAGCGTTCCGCTCAACAGGTTGAACGGGCTCTGGAAAATAAAAGACAGCGACTGGACCTACGTATACGCCTATCTTACTGTTGGCGCAGAAATAAATTACCTGAAGTTGAGGAAGAAGTAGTTTACAGTTTAAGGTTTAAGGTTTGAAGTTTAAGGTTCGTTGATTTTGAGAACTTAAGCAGGCAAATGCAACATATTACGTTTCTACTGCGTTTCAGGACCCGAAAACCCGAAACCTTAAACCCGAAACTTTAAACCCTGACCAGCCATGCAACTGCATCACCCCCTGCTACGTCATTACTCATCGTTTCCCTTTTTAATCCCTTTGACCATTTAACCGAAGCGTAACGAAAAGCAGGCCCGTTTTGATCCGTACCAGACTTATATTGCCCTGAAATAGCTAACTTGCCCGCGCATCCAACTAATGAAAAATTGATCCAATCCGATAACTTATGAGGAAACGGGGATTATTATACCCGCTACTGATAACCTGTTGTCTGGCCTTTGCCGGCCTCAACCCGGTTACCGCCCAACTGACTGCACAGTTTTCGAGTGACATCACCGAAGGTTGCGCGCCAATGGTTGTACGGTTCCGCGATTCCTCTACCGGCAATCCTGATTTCTGGAAGTGGGACCTTGGCAACAATACTGTTTCCTACTTTCAAAACCCCGCAGCCACTTATTTCTTTCCCGGAACTTATACCGTTAAACTGGTGGTGCGCAATGGCGCGCAGGCAGATTCCGTTGTCAAGACCCATTATATCACTGTATACGCTTCGCCGGTACTAAGCTTCAGCGCTTCTGATACAACGGGTTGTTACCCGCTGAATGTAAGGTTCACGGACCTGAGCATTCCCGGCGATGGCAATATGATAAAATGGCTTTGGGATTTTGGCGACGGCTCTACTGACTCGGTTCAACATCCGGAACATACTTATACTTCGCCCGGCAATTACAATGTCTCTTTGCAGGCGACCAACTCAAGGGGGTGTATTAATACGCTCACCAAAATTCAGCACATAAGGCTGAACAATGGAGTTAAAGCAGGCTTCAACTTTACTGCGCCCAATAACTGCCGGCCGCCAACCTCTGTTGGTTTTACCAATTCCAGTACCGGAACCGGCGTTTTATCTTATCAATGGGATTTTGGCGACGGCGGAACTTCTGCCCAGCTAAACCCGGTGCATATTTACAATACTGCCGGAACCTACACCGTAAGGCTTATTGTTCGAAATAATACAGGTTGTGTTGATACGCTTACAAGACCACAGGCAATTACCATAGGAACTGTGGATGCTGATTTTACAGCTCCCGCAACGGCTTGCGCAGGAACCGGCATTGCCTTCACCAATACCTCGCAACCTAACCCTGCAAGTGCAATATGGGATTTTGGCGATGCCACCGGTTCAAACGCGCTCAACCCGGTTAAAACATTCACGGCTCCCGGTATTTACACAGTAAAGCTTATAAGCAATTTCGGCGCGTGTAAAGATTCTATTACAAAAAGCATCCAGGTACTGCCCCAGCCTGCGGCAGCTTTTACGGGCACCAATACAACGGCCTGCAAACCGCCGCTTACAACAAGCTTCAGCAGCAATGTGGCGGGCGCAACTTCTTACCAATGGTTCTTTGGCGATGGGGGCACTGCTTCGGGAGCGCAGCCTTCGCATACTTATACAACATCCGGCAGTTATAATGTTACCCTCATCGTGACCAATGCGGCCGGTTGCACCGATACCTTGCTCAAGCCTGGTTTTGTAAGGATACTCCCACCGGCGATATCTATTACCAATACACCTGCGGAAGGTTGTGTTCCGCTCACTTATCAGCCAGCTGTAAATATTCAGTCAGTTGATCCCATCACATCGTGGTCATGGGATTTTGGCGATGGATTTACTTCCAATGCTGCACTTCCTGTCCATACTTATACCAGTGCCGGTACCTATACGCTTAAAGTAATTTTTACCACTTCCGGCGGATGTACGGACTCGCTTACTATTTTAAATGCAGTGAGGGTCGGCATCAGGCTTCAGCCTAATTTCAGCGCCACACCGCGGGAGGCCTGCGCATTTCAACCAATACGATTCAGCGACCTTACCTTAGGTGGAAATGCCGACTCCTGGTTCTGGCAGTTTGGTGATGGCGGCACGAGCATAGATCAGAATCCGATCTATCTGTACCAGGATACGGGGTATTTCCCCATCACGCTCACCGTAACCAATAACGGCTGCCGCGATTCGTTCCGCATCGACCGTTATATTCACATCAAGCCACCCATTGCGCGCTTTATAGATTCGTCAGGCTGCAGCGATCCGTTCACCAGGAAATTCATTGATCAATCCATAGGAGCAACAAGCTGGTACTGGGAATTTGGCGATGGCAATACATCTACCCAGCGAAGCCCTACGCACACCTATGCTGCGGCCGGCTTGTACACAGTACAACTGGTGGTGCGCAACGACACCTGCGAGCATCTTACGTTACGGCAGGTATACATCATTTCAGAAGCGCCGGACTTTATTGCCAGCGATACGGTTGTGTGTAAAGGCGAAGTGATAAATTTCCAGACCCGGAATGTAAATACAGCCAACATCTCTTCTTATACCTGGAATTTTGGCGATGGCATTGTGCAGGTGGCAGGCAATGAAGTGGACCATATTTACCGGAGATCGGGAACCTTCACCGTGCAACTGATCATGCGCGATATCAATGGCTGCACCAGCAGCCTTGCCAAACCGCTTTACATCCAGGTAAACGGCCCTACCGCCAACTTCAACAGCACCGTGCCGGGCGCATGCCTGCAGCAGGCTGTGGAGTTTAACGACTTATCTTCTACAGACGGCACCCATGGCATTACCTCCTGGATCTGGCATTATGGAGACGGGGCAACAGATACGCTAACGGCCCCGCCCTTTCAGCATACTTACGTTAATCCCGGCCGCTATACCGTAAAGCTTATTGCTATTGACGATGTGGGTTGCACAGACAGCATCAGCAAAGGCAATTCCATTGTGATATCAAAACCGCAGGCGAATTTTATTTCGCCGGATACGATTACCTGTGTAGACAAGCCGGTGCGTTTCTCCAATCTTTCGTCCGGTCCGTCCCTGACATACAGGTGGGAGTTTGGCGATGCGCAGCAGTCCGTTGCAGGCAATCCTGTGCATAACTATATGGCAGAAGGAGTTTATTCAGTAAGCCTGCACATCACAGACCAATACGGCTGCGAAGATTCTATTACAAGGCCGGCATACATCGCCATCCGCAACCCGGTGGCACAATTTTCGATGAGTGATTCAGTGAGCAGTTGTCCGCCGCTGGTGGTAACTTTTACTAATCAGTCGCAACATTACATTAGTCATGAGTGGGATTTCGGCGATGGAACAAGATCTTCTTTACAAAATCCATTGCATTTTTATACTTACCCGGGCACTTACCGGGCAAAGCTGACGGTTGTAAGCAAAGGCGGATGTATTGATACGATCACCAGAACTATTGTGGTAAGAGGACCGCAGGGAACGTTCACATACGACCGCACGGCCGGATGTGTGCCAACCACAGTGAAATTCACAGCCAATACGAAAGACCAGGTGTTTTTTATTTGGGATTTTAATGACGGGGCCACCGTTGTAACAGGCGATTCGGCAATTGCACATACGTACACACAAATGGGAGAATATTTACCTAAAATGATCCTGAAAGATCCGCAGGGCTGCCAGGTGCCTATACTGGGCCGTGATACCATCAGGATATATGGGGTAACCGCCAGACTGGGAATGAGCCAGCAGGTGGTATGTGATTCAGGCCGCGTGTTCTTCCGTGATTCATCGCATGCCAATGAGCGTATAAAAAGTTATTACTGGACGTTTGGCGATGGCAGTACTTCTACCCTTCAGCATCCTTCTCACTTATACACACAAACAGGCAATTATCCCATCAGTCTTGCAGTAACCACTATGCACGATTGCAAGGATACAGTGGAGAATATTGCGCCCCTGCGCATTGTGGAAAGTCCCGAAGCGGGCATACAGGGCGATACGGCCGCATGCATTCCCGCGCTGCTGAACTTCAACGGGTTATTGGTAAACCAGGATACATCGGCCCTGCAATGGCGTTGGGATTTTGGCAATAACACTTCATCTTCTTTAAAGGATCCTGTGCCCGTGACTTACCAGCACGCCGGCAGTTATAATGTTCGATTGATACTTACCAATTCATCGGGTTGTGATGATACGGCTTATTATCCCGTATGGGCCAGGCCTTTGCCCGTGATAAAAGCCAATAACGATCTTACCATCTGCCGCTTCCAGTCTGCACCGCTGCAGGCCAGCGGAGGTGTGCAATATACCTGGCTGCCTGCTACCGGCTTAAGCTGTATAGATTGTCCGGCGCCGGTTGCGACCCCCGATTCTACCAGGCAATACTTTGTGCAAGGCAAAAATATTTATGGGTGTACTTCAGGGGACACCGTACTAATACAGGTTAAACAGCCGTTTAGCATCAGGACCGCATTGGGAGATACCTTATGCATTGGTGAAACCTACCCGATGTCTGTAAGCGGGGCGGAACTTTACAACTGGTGGCCTTTAGCGGGGCTTGACGATGCCACATCGGCAAATCCTAAAGCAAAACCCGACACCACCACTTTGTACAGGGTTATAGGGCGGGATGATCATAACTGCTTTACAGATACAGGTTATGTACCGGTTACAGTGTATCCTTACCCGTTAGCAGATGCGGGAAAAGACCAGACTATTTCCGTGGGATCATCTGTAACGCTTACGCCTGTACTGTCAGCAGATGTAAGAACCATAAGGTGGTCGCCGGATAAATGGCTCAGTTGCATTAATTGCCCTGCACCGGTGGCTAATCCTAAACAAACCACAAGGTATGTGGTAGAGGTTGCAAACGAAGCCGGATGTGTTAACCGTGATGATGTGACCATATCTGTTGTATGCCTGGAAGGGAATTTATTTATGCCGAATACTTTTTCGCCCAACGGCGATGGCATGAACGACGTATTTTATCCAAGGGGCAAAGGAATATATGGCATTAAGACCTTCAGGGTATTTAACAGATGGGGAGAAGTGGTGTTTGAACAGGCGAATATCCAGGCCAATGACATCAGCAAGGGATGGAATGGAATTTATAAAGGGAAACTGGCATCGCAGGATGTATATGTGTATACCATTGACATAGTGTGTGAGAACAACCAGGTGTTCAGCTTTAAAGGCAATATTGCGCTTATCCGTTGATACGTACCAGATTACAAAACCACTTGATTTGACGAAGAGATTTTTACCTTCTGAAGCACCGGCCACTTACCGCCCTGTGATCAATTACAGGAGCAGGTATGCATGGCTATGCAGGTCGTGCGCGCTTTTTCTTTTCATATTATTTTCATTCGTTGCGAATGCGCAGGTGCCCTCAGCAGCCTTTTCGGCTAATAAAACTTCAGGTTGCGCGCCGCTTGTGGTTGTTTTCCAGGACCAGTCAACCGGTGATCCTAAATTCTGGAACTGGGATCTTGGCAACGGACAATTATCCAACCTGCAAAATCCCACCGCAGTTTATAGTACACCGGGAACTTATACCATAACACTGGTAGTGCGCAATTCAAATGGCACAAACGGCATTACGAAAACAAATTATATTACTGTATTTCCATCGCCGCAATCAAACTTTGGTGCAGATAAAACTACAGCGTGCGTACCCGCGCAAATCCAGTTTACAGACCTGAGCACGGATACTGTAGGTACCGTTTCCCAATGGCAATGGGATTTTGGCGACGGCACTACTTCTAACCTTAAGAACCCTGTAAAACTTTATACTAACACTGGTTTTTATACCATTGTGCTAACAGTTACCAGTTCTACCGGCTGTACCAGCACCAATGGAAAATATCGTTATGTACGCGTAGTTTCGGGAGTAAGCGCAGAGTTCTCTCCTACTATAGACAGCGTATGCCGGGCTCCTTTCAATGTTAATTTCGCTAATGAAACAAGCGGACCTGGCATTCTGAGTTACGCCTGGAACTTTGGCAATTCAAATACTTCAACACAGCAGGACCCATCAACCACATACGCAGCAACCGGTACCTATAACGTACAGCTGATAGCTACCAGTGAATACGGATGCTCTGATACCCTGGTGAAACCTGTTGCCATTACAGGTACCAATACCAACTTTAATGCGCCTGACAGCGCCTGTTTGAACAAGCCGGTAAATTTCACCAATGCATCTACTTCCACGCCGCTTTCTTCGCTGTGGGATTTTGGCGATGGCACCCAATCCACGCAGCTTAATCCTTCTAAAACATACACAGCGCCCGGAGTTTACCAGGTAAAGCTGTACAATACTTTTACAAGATGTGCTGATTCAGTAACAAAGCAGATCATTGTGCTGCCCTTGCCATCGGTTGATTTTACTTCTACTACCCCCGTAGCATGCAAAGGACCTTTCACAGTTACTTTCCAGGATGCTTCGCCCAATGCAGTGGCATGGCTATGGAATTTTGGCGATGGCAATACATCTACCCAGCAAAATCCATCACATACCTATGCGGCCAATGGCCAGTATAATGTAAGCCTGCGCATTACTACCAGCTTCGGCTGCGAAAATATTATTACCAAAACAGCTTATGTACGCATAGAAAGACCCATTGTGAATATTGCGAACGTACCCAATGGCGGATGTATCCCATA
Source organism: Chitinophagaceae bacterium (assembly GCA_049689695.1). Lineage (GTDB taxonomy): Bacteria > Bacteroidota > Bacteroidia > Chitinophagales > Chitinophagaceae > DASPKM01. The sequence goes on from JBAVMD010000785.1 coordinate 17,985, forward strand.
TTCATTCTCTCCCGTTGCGAACGTAGTATCACTTGATGGGGTAGCATTTTATTTCTGGGATTTCGGGCACAATGGAAGCACCAGCACCTCGCCAACTCCAACTTATGTTTATACTGATTCCGGAACGTACACTATCAAGCTGCGCATAACCACTACCGGTGGCTGTACAGATTCGATAGTGGTAAACGCGGCTATCAGAACAGGGCCCACGCCTTTTGTGGATTTTAAATCAGATACCACTACAGCCTGTGCATTTGGCGCAGTTGCATTCACCGATTTTTCAAATCCTGCAGACAGGTGGGAATGGGATTTTGGCGATGGTGGCACCTCTACGGCCAGAAACCCTGTTCATTCATTCACCGATACAGGAACATTTACAATAAAGCTCACTGCTTACAATAACGGATGCGGCGTAACCGTCACAAAAAACCAATTCATTACTGTACGTCCGCCCATAGCAAACTTTACAGATTCAGTGAACTGCCTGAACAAATACAATGTGATGTTCACCAGCACTTCTATTGTAAATGCAGTGTACGGACCCATCACTTACTTATGGGAGTTTGGCGACCCTGGTAACAGCACATCCAATCTTCCTAACCCAACGTTTACTTACCCTGCATTGGGAACATATAGCGTTAAACTAACGGTAACCAATGGTGGCTGTTCTCATACTCTCGTTAGGGAAGTAAAACTGGCTGCTGATCTGGCGGATTTTACCGCAAGCGATCTCAATCCATGTAAGGATGAGGTGATCACGCTGTCCGCTATCGGAAGCAGCCCGGCCAACATAAGCACTTATCAATGGGTTGTAAATGGTACAGTTCAGGCTGGGATTGCCAGGTCTATTCAAACCAGTTTCCCTGCAAACGGCTCTTACAGCGTGCAGTTGACGATTACAGATTTCAATGGATGCACCGACACAAAAACAGTTAATAATTACATTGTAGTTACTGGTCCTGCTGCAAATTTTAATGCGGCAGATACCGGCGGGTGCAGGAACACGAATATTACATTCAACGATTTATCAGCGCCGGCCGGCGGCATTACGCAATGGAAATGGGATTTTGGCGATGGCAAAACGCAAACATTCACAAGTCCGCCATTTACACACCTTTATACAGATACTGGACTTTTCAATGTAATGCTAACGGTTACCGACAGCCGTGGATGTACAAACGATACGACTATAGCCAGTCTTATCCGCATTACAAAGCCGGTTGCAGCATTCATGGCCGCAACAACCAAATTCTGCCCAGGTGGCGATCTGCAGTTCACCGATACCTCCAGGGGTTATATCACTGCTTATAGCTGGGACTTTGGCGATGGCGGTTCTTCAACACTGGCAAACCCTATACATGTTTACACAGGCGCAGATAGTTCTTATACCGTGAGGCTTATAGTAACAGATACTACAGGTTGTACAGACACGATCACCAAAGTGAATTATATTGATGTAAGGAAACCCAAACCTGCATTCACAGTAACGGATTCCTCTACTATTTGTCCGCCATTAGAAACCAAATTCACATTGGGCGGCAGTGATTATGAATCTTATTATTGGGACTTTGGTGATGGCCAAACTTCTAACCTGCAGGACCCAAGGCATTTCTATAACACGTATGGAGCATTTGAAGCAAAATTATACGTGGCTGGCTATGGCGGCTGCGTGGATTCTGCTATGAAGACGATCAATGTTTTCAACCCGTACAACACACCGATCACTTATTCTCCGCTGGATTCGTGCAATTCACTGATGGTTGATTTTTCAATCACGCCTCCGGCCAATACAACCTATAAATTTTATTTTGGCGATGGCGCAGTAGACTCATCACAAAGGACAAGTTTTCAACATTTTTATGCCTCGCCCAGCTTTTACAGTCCTTATGCGATCATCACAGACAAGCAGGACTGCCAGGTAGTTGTAGGTGGCCCGGATGTGATAAGGATATATGGTGCAGAGCCATTTTTTGCAATTGACAAGAAAGCCTTCTGCGACAGCGGCACCGTTTATTTCACCAATTACACCATAGGGAACGATGCGATCGTATCGAGCGTTTGGGATTTTGGCGATGGAATTACGGCTACCACTAAAGACGCCATTCACACGTTTGACACTCCCAATACTTATTATGTATCACTTGAAGTAACTACGCAACGCGGGTGCATAAAACGACTGTACGATACCATTTCGGTACACAGAACACCGCAACCTGTTATCAACGCGATAGATCCTGTTTGCGTGAACTCTCCATTGCCTTTTATGGCTACCCTGGTGCAGGCTGATACCGCCACTACATGGAATTGGTCGTTAGACGACGGGCACACTTCAACAAACGCAACGCCGCAAATAACCTATACCAAAACCGGTGTTAAGACCATTACACTGGAAGCAACCAATAAGCTGGGCTGTAAGTCAGACACCACACGTACTATAACCGTGGTGCCATTGCCTAACATCAACATCGTGCAGGACCCTACCATTATATTGGGAACCGGAATTGCGTTGCCCGTTACTTACAGCTCAAATGTGATCACGTATAACTGGACGCCGGCCACAGCCCTCAGCTGTACCAATTGTCCTTCTCCATACGCTAATCCTAAATTCAATACAACTTATAAGGTATCCGTTACAGACAGCAATGGCTGTGCAGCATCAAGGGATATAACGGTAACGGTTGTATGTAATAATAATAACTTCTTTATACCAAATACATTCTCGCCTAATGGCGACGGACAGAACGATCTTTTCCTTGTAAGGGGAAGAGGCATTGAAAGGGTGCATTCGATACGCATATTCAACCGGTGGGGCGAGGTTGTTTTTGAGAAGAGGAATTTTATGGCGAACGATCCTGCATCGGGCTGGAACGGTACTGTTAAAGGAAAGCCTGCAGACCAGGATGTATACGTGTACGTAATAGAACTTATTTGTGAAAATGCAACCATCATTCCGTTCAGGGGCAACGTGGCCCTGATACGTTAAAGCGTAAAAAATGAGTACCTTCAAAAATATATTTACTCCAAAATCCTGTGGCATGAAACGCTGCCTGCTGCTGATGATCATTATCGCTTCCTTCCAGGTGAAGGCGCAGGATATTCATTTTTCTCAATTCTTTGAAGCGCCGCTTTTGCGCAACCCTTCACTGGCCGGTATTTATGATGGAGATATTCGTGTGCAGGGAGTTTACCGTGATCAATGGACCAGCGTTACCAATGCATACCGTACAGGTTCGTTCAATGCGGAATATAAAATGCCTATCGGCAAAGGCAATGATTTTTTCACCACAGGTTTGCAGGTGTTGTTCGATAAAGCCGGAACAGTTGGCCTTACCAGTACGCACCTGCTGCCGGCGATCAACTATCATAAATCATTGAGCGGTGAAAAAACCATGTATCTTTCTTTAGGTTTTATGGGAGGCATTGTGCAGAAGAGCGTTGACTATTCCAAGATGACAACGGATAACCAGTACCAGGGCGGCTTTGATCCCACTCTTCCAACAGGGGAGTATTTCCCGAATGCAAACCTCAATTATTTCGATGGAAGTTTTGGCGCCAGCTTCAACAATGCATTTGGCACTGATATGCAGAACACGATGTTCGTAGGTTTTGCTTATCATCATTTCAACCGGCCTAAAAATTCTTTCTACCGCAATGCTAAAATAGAGCTGAACCCGAAATATGTTTTTTCGGGCGGAGTGAAACTTCACATAGATGAATATACTTTTTTCACCCTGCAGGCAGATCAGTCTGTGCAGGGACCTTTTTCCGAAACTATTGGCGGCGCCATGTATTCAATGAAACTGGGCGCGGATCCCGAATTTCCTTCTTACACACTGCATGCAGGCGCTTTTCTGCGCTGGAAAGATGCGCTGATACCTGTTTTGAAAATAGATATGCAGTCCATATCCGTAGCCATGAGCTATGATGTGAATGTATCGCAGCTTAAAACTGCCAGCCAGAGCAGGGGCGGATTTGAACTCTCGCTCACCTACATGGGCTTTCTTGACAGGTATAATACTACACGCGATAAGGTTCTTTGTCCTAGGTTTTAATCGCGAGGCGCGATAAGGAACAAGTGGCAAGGAGCCAAGCTACAAGCCTCAGGTAAAATTCAACAGAAAAAATTTAAACCTTTGCTTCCGCACTGTGTTATTGAATAATTACTGCTTGTATTTTTCTTTGTTATTTATCATTTGTTTTTTGTGATTTACAAAACTGTAGCTCTATCTAACTTTGCAGTAATTAAATAATTGTATGAAACTATCGGTCGGACAAAAAGCTCCTTCTTTTTCACTGTTCAGTTCAGAAAAAGAAAAGGTTAGCCTGGAAGATTTCAGGGGCAGGAAAGTATTACTGTTGTTCTTTCCGCAAGCATTTACCAGTGTGTGCACCAAAGAACTCTGCAACGTTCGCGACAACATTGCGGCTTATAATAATACGGATGCCCAGGTATTGGGTATCAGCGTGGATTCAGTTTTTACATTGAGGAGGTATAAGGAAGACCAGGGATTGAATTTTCCCCTGCTGAGCGATTTCAACCGGGAAGCTTCAGAGGCTTATGATTCTTTATATGACAACTGGATCTTTGAAATGAAAGGGGTGTCCAAACGTTCCGCCTTTGTGATAGACCGGGAAGGTGTAATTCAATATGCCGAGGTGCTGGATAATGCGGGAGACGTACCGGATTTTCAGAAAATCAACGAAACACTGAGCTCGGTTAACTGATAAAAATGACCCGTATCGTAGAATTACGAGCTTTATTGCCAAGAACTACTCTTTTTAAGGAAATTTTTTGGCTGGGTCTTTGTAATTTTAACTAAATGAGCTTAATTTGAGCTTGTTAGTATTAGATAACTAAACCAGTCGTATCCCTTGATGAGGATTTTTTACATCTTATCTTTTATTCTTTTCTCCACTTTTGCAGCCACTGCACAGGACAGGGATAATACGTCCCGCCAGGAGCCAGAGGCACGCATAGTGAAGTTCTATCCTAACCCGGCTACATCCTTCATCACTTTTGATTTTCAAAAAGAATTCGATAAATCATACACCTTCCAGATCTTCAACTTCCTGGGCAAAAAAGTGTATGACGTTACTAACCTCACCCCCAAAACAGTTGTAAGTCTCAACGAATTCTACAGGGGCGTGTACATCTTCCAGATCCGCGACAAAGCAGGAAAGATTGTTGATTCCGGACGTTTTCAAGTAAGTAAGTAGGGACTTAAGGTACAAGGCACAAGGTACAAGGCACAAGCCTTTTATTCATTATTCATGATGAAAAGCAACTTTATTGCTTCAACTCTTGGACCTTCTTGTCCCTTGTACCTTGTGCCTTGTGTCTTACAACACTACAAGACTTGCACAATAAGAAACTTTAAGTAGTATGTGTTGTCCAATCCCCAAATAATAGGGTGATCACTGGATTGGGCCTTGTAAGTTACCTGCCTTAGTTCACGGCGGGCGTCTTTTGCCGCCATGGCAATGATTTCCAGGAAAAGGTCAGGCGGAACTAAGTTGGTGCAGGAGCAGGTGACAAGGAAGCCGCCTTTTTTAACAAGCTTCATTCCCCGCAGGTTGATCTCTTTGTACCCGGTGATAGCTTTCTGAATCGTTTCGCGGCTCTTGGTGAAAGCCGGCGGGTCAAGGATCACCACGTCATATTGCCGACCTTCCTTAGACCAGGCTTTAAGCGCATCAAAAGCATTTACTGCCTGGAATTTTACCTTATCCTGCAAGCCGTTCAGCACCGCATTCTCTTCTGCCTGGCGTACTGCCGGTGCCGATATATCGAGCCCTAATACTGACTTAGCGCCATAAAAGCCGGCATGCAGCTCAAATGTGCCGGTATAGCAGAAAGCGCCCAGCACATCTGCGTCTTTGACAATATGCTGCAAGGCGCGGCGGTTATCCTGCTGATCCAGAAAGTAGCCGGTCTTTTGGCCGTTCTCAATATCTACATAGAACTGAAGGCCATTCTCCCGGATAATTATCCGCGTATCAAAGGGCTCAGATAAGAAGCCTTTTTGCTGTGGCATACCCTCTAATTCCCTTACTGGTACATCATTGCGCTCATAAATTCCTTTGGGCTTGAAGATGGTTTCCAGTGCTTTGACTATTGCGGGCTTCCAGATATCGATGCCCAGCGCAAGTGTTTGAATAACGAAATAGTCGTTGAACTTGTCAATGATCAGCGCAGGCAAATGATCAGCTTCCCCAAAAATAAGCCTGCAATTCTCGGTATAGCCCAGCCGCTTACGGTATTCCCAGGCTTCCTGCAGCCTGCGGAGGAAAAAATCTTCATTAATGGTTTCAGCCTTATTGCGGGTGAGCAGCCGTGCAACTATCTGCGATTTGGGGTTTACATACCCCTTACCCGCAAATTTGCCATCATGATAATATACCTCGGCTATTTCTCCTCCTTCCAATCCCTCTGGCAGGCTGTCTACCTCGTTGGCAAATATCCACGGATGGCCGTTTGCTATGCGGCCCGTGATCTTCCTTTTTAAAACAATTTTCGGCATGCCGCAAAGGTAGAGGAACGTTGTACAGATTTTACCGCCAATTTGGCTGCTAAATACCTCTTGGCAAAACATTTGACTACCTTAATTTCGCACCTAATTTTCAATGAGCTATGATGGAAAAAGAGACGCTGGACAATACAAGCCAACAAAACGAAGAAGGCACGCTGGAACAGGATGCCGCTACAGACAACACCATTGGGCAGGACGATGCCGGTTTGACCGATGAAGTACAAAAACTCAAGACAGAAGTTGGAGAGTTCAAGGAGAAGTACCTGAGGCAGATAGCGGAGTTCGATAATTTCCGCAAACGTACTTCCCGTGAACGGCTCGAGCTTATTCAAACCGCAGGCAGAGAAGTGATCGTTTCCCTGCTGGATGTGCTGGACGATTGCGACCGCGCACAGCAGCAAATGGACAAAACACCAGACTCTGATTCAGTTAGAGAAGGAGTATTGCTTGTATTTAACAAGCTACGGAATACCTTAACTGCAAAAGGATTGAAGCCTATGGAAAGCATGGGGCAGGAGTTTAACCCTGATTTGCATGAGGCTGTTACGGAGATACCTGTAACTTCGGCTGAGCTGAAAGGGAAAGTTATAGATGAATTGCAGAAAGGGTATTATCTTAATGATAAGATCATCCGTTTTGCGAAAGTGGTAGTAGGGAAGTAATTGGAAAATGTGAAAATGGCTCAATTGCGCTGAGGCAATTGGAATTTTTGCATTGAGGAATTTTCACATTGAGATATTTTCACATTAACCTATGGCAAAGAGAGATTTTTACGAAATACTGGGTGTTGCAAAAGGCTCCTCGCAAGATGAGATCAAGAAGGCATATCGCAAGGTAGCTATGCAATACCACCCCGACCGCAATCCTGGTGACAAGGGAGCAGAGGACAAATTCAAGGAAGCGGCCGAGGCTTATGAAATATTGAGCGATTCAGATAAGCGTTCTCAGTACGACCGGTTTGGACATGCAGGCGTTGCCGGCAACGGACGCGGATTTGGTGGCGGTGGCAACATGAATATGGACGACATATTCAGCCAGTTCGGTGACATTTTTGGTGAAGATATTTTCGGAAGCTTTTTTGGCGGAGGAGCCGGCACAAGAACAAGAGGCGGACAAAGAGCCCGCGGCGTACGCGGAAGCACATTGCGCATAAAGCTGAAGTTGAATTTTGAAGAGATCGCGAAGGGCGTTTCTAAAAGCATCAAGGTAAAAAAATATATTCCGTGCACTACCTGCAGCGGAAGCGGCGCAAAAGATAAAGGCAGTGTTCAAACCTGTAGCTCCTGCGGCGGAAGCGGCCAGGTGCGACGGGTTACCAATACTTTCCTGGGGCAAATGCAAACTGTAACTACCTGCCCTACCTGTACTGGCGAAGGCTCTGTGGTTACTGCAAAATGTACTTCCTGTAAAGGCGAGGGCAGGGTGTTCAGCGAAGAGACCGTGAACATCGATATACCGCCAGGCGTACAGGAAGGCATGCAATTAAATGTAGGCGGCAGGGGTAATGCAGGTGAACGGGGCGGCCCGGCCGGCGACCTGATTGTGTTGATTGAAGAAGAAGCGCATCCTGAACTGGTACGCGATGGATTGAATGTGGCGTTTGAACTGCACATTTCATTTACCGATGCAGTGTTTGGAATAAATGTGGAAGTGCCTACTATAGATGGCAGGGCCAAGATCAAGATACCGCCTGGTACACAAAGCGGAAAAATATTCCGGCTAAAGGGAAAAGGATTCCCCGCGGTAAACAGTTACGAAAAGGGCGACCAGTTGATACATGTAAATGTATGGACACCGCAGAATGTGACAGCAGAAGAAAAAGCAATGCTTGATAAATTAAGCAGCTCTCCCAACTTCAAGCCTAACCCGGATAAAAATGAAAGGAGCTTTTTTGATAAGGTGAGAGAGATGTTTGGGTAGATTATTTTATTATTGATTATTAATTATTTTTTCATTCATAATATTATAAGGGCTTACAAATACGTAAGCCCTTAATTTTTTAAGAAATAATGAATAATCAATAATTAATTCCCCTGTATCTGGTCAACCACTCTCTTTGGATGCAGATACACCTGGAAGCCTACACGAAATGCAAAGCCGCCATCACCATCGCCGGCATCATTAATCTTCGTATGATTGTACCCTGCTATTCCTTCAAGTGCTACATTCTCATTGAGGAATGCGGCAATGCCCAGCCCAAGAAAATAGTTTAATCCGTTCTCGGTATTGGTGCCGAGCGGGAATTTGAATTTCTCGGAAATGAAGGTGAGTTCTCCATTTAAAAAAGGTTTGATGTTGGTCTTGCCGAAATAATACCGGGCCAGCGGGCCAATACCGAAAGTGGTTGATTTATTTTCACCGAACTTTTCATATTGCAGGGCTATCGTACCGCCAATGGCCAGGTTATTTATAATAAAATAACCGGCAGTTGGGTTAAGCCCAATGCTGGTGCTGTTGTTGGCCGTATTGAGATTGAAATTACCTCCAACGAGCCAGTTCCCCTGATCGGTTTGCGCCATTACGCCCGCGCTCAGGCACATCGCTAATACATAAACGTAGATCTTTTTCATGATTGTAGATTTGATCATGATAGTCTAACAAATGTTAATCCAGATTGTTGAGAGGAAGAAAACAAGCACGGATTACCTAATAGAGCGACAGCGGTTGAGAGCATAGGATTAAAGGATTTCACGGATCGTTTCTTATTGCCGAAGGCAAACATCCGTGAAATCCTTTAATCCTCATAACGCACAGTTTTATCATCTCAATAATAATCCGTGCTTTTTATTCTTATGTATCGTTGTCTGCAATTGGGGGAAAAAAATCCATATCACTCTTCCGACTTTTTTCGCTTTTTCTCGCGGGAGTATATCTTCTTCGCCTTTTCGATAAGATCTATCATTTCTTTCTGTAAGGCATCTTTGGGGTTATAGCTTTGGCCGGCGATGATCATTGCATCATTCCAGCTTATGTTTTTGAAATATTTCGAAGTCTTTAGCAATCCTCCAAACATCACTACCGATGTCGCAAACCGGTGGCAGGCCGGCAATTCCTTAAATTCTGTGAGACTATAATTGCAGGTATACTCCGCCTTGCGCAAGGTGCTGTCTGCAGGAAGCTTGTAGCGGATGCTCACGTTGGCCAGTTTATCGTGAAAGCCATTATCCGCAGCAAAAGCAGGCTCCAGTTCAAATATCGTCATCAGGGAATGGCCTGATCCAATTTCACCACCCTCCAGCTCGCTTACTGAATCAGCCAGCGCTTTCAGTTTATTATCGAACCCTATCAACCTGTATTCTTTTACCAGCTGCGGGTTGAATTTTATTTCCAGGTAAGCATCATCGGCAACCGTGTACAAGGTTTGGGTAAATTCTTTTACCAGCACCTTCTCAGCCTCTTTGGCATCATCCAGGTAAGCGAAGTTTCCGTTGCCTTTCCTTGCCAGCACTTCCAGTTTGGAGTCTTTGTAGTTACCCATGCCCACTCCAAGGCAGGTAAGGTAAATGCCGGATTGCTGGTGTTGGGTGATCAGGTTCTCCAATTCCTGCTCGGTGGTCTGACCAACATTGAAATCCCCATCCGTTGCCAGTATCACGCGATTATTACCTCCTTTGATGAATTGCGACCTGGCCACACGGTAAGCCGTGCGAATGCCTGATTCACCGGGGGTAGATCCGCCGGGACTCAGCTCCTCGATCACATTGGTTATTTTCTCTTTTTCCTTACCGGAAGTAGGCGTTAGCATTACACCTGTTGTACTTCCGTAAACCACAATAGAAACCGTATCCTTATCCCGCAGGTTATTTACCAGCAGCTTAAAAGCAGATTTCAGCAAGGGCAGCCGGTTAGGCATGTCCATGGAGCCCGACACATCTATCAGGAATACGAGGTTGCTGGCAGGTGTTTTTTCAAGATCAACTTTTTTGGCCGAAACCTGCAGGAACAGCAGTTGGTGGTCCTGGTTCCAGGGGCATTCGGATACTGTGGATTGCACATGAAATACGC
>JBAVMD010000786.1:0-3283 GCA_049689695.1 Chitinophagaceae bacterium
CCAAAGCCTTCGCATTGGGCATAAATAGAGTTCACAATAGCAGCATGGCTGATCATAACTCCTTTTGGTGTGCCTGTTGAACCGGAAGTGTAGATCACATAAGCGAGGTCTGAAGCTCTTACCAGCGTTTCGCATTTATCCGTTGATTCTGTAAGCGTATCAAACTGCGCATCCAGTATCATGCTGCCTTCAAAATAATCCAGGTCGAGAAAATAATTTACGCTGGTGATAAGAATTTTTATGGCGGCATCCTTTAATATGAGCTCTTTTCTTGCACGCGGATATTCCGGGTCGATGGGCACATAGGCTGCTCCAGCCTTCAATATTCCCATCATGGCTATCATCATTTTATCTGACTTGTCTAACATGATGCCGACCAGCATTCCCGGCTTTACATCATAATTTATTACAAGATGATTTGCTAACTGGTTGGCCTTGTCGTTAAATTCTTTATAAGTAAGTACAGTTTGTTCAAACACCAGCGCGACAGCATCCGGTATCCTGGCTGCCTGCGCTTCAAAACTTGCGTGAAGGGTTTCTATCGACGGCAAGGCAAAAGCTGTATTATTGAAGCCATATAACAATTGCTGCTGTTCATTTTCTGATAGAAATTCCAACTCAGCAATTGGCCTATGGGGATGCTGCACGATAGCTGCAAGCATCTGTTCAATATGAACCGATAAAATTTCGACCTGTTGAGCAGTATAAACATCGGTATTATACATGATCACCAACTGAAATCCGTTTTCTCTTTCGATAAATAGAAAAACCATATCGAACACGCTGGTATAACTCTTCGCCTGCGTAAAATGAGTTACATCGAGCCTCCCGAGCGACCTGCTGTTTTCATCGTTATTGCTTTCCGCATTCTGAACTATCACCTGCATATCGAAGAGCGGATGCCGGCTAACATCGCGCTGAAGATGTAATTCGTTCACGAGTTCGTCAAAAGGATACACCTGGTGCTCATAGGCTCCCAGGGCAACCTCTTTTACCTTCGCAAGCAATTCCGTATAACTATCATTTCCGCTGAACGTAGTTCTCAACGCCAGTGTATTGGTATAAAATCCTACCTGGTCTTCCAGGTCTGCATGTTCTCTACCTGCAATGGGTGTTCCTATGATAATATCTTCATGACTGGTGTACCTGTACAGCAAAGCTTTCACCCCCGCCATCAATGCCATGAATAAAGTGCTTTCATTCGCCTTAGCCAGTTCTTTTACGTGGTTACTTATTGTTGCATTCAGCGTTGTTGTAAAAGAAGCGCCATTATAAGTTTTACGGGCAGGGCGAAGCCTGTCGCTCTGCAATTCCAATACGGGCAGCTCGCCTTCAAATTGCTTTAACCAGTAAGATTTATGGTCTTCCAGTTTTTGTGCTGATAATTGATCGAGTTGCCATACTGCATAGTCCTTGTATTGAATCCTCAGCGGCGGTAATGGATTTTCTTTTCCATTGCTGTATGCATTGTAGATGGTCAATAATTCTTTTATCAATATTTCCATCGATTGCCCATCGCTGATGATGTGGTGTATCACATAGCTGAATATCCATTCATCGTCCGACAACCGGTATAAGCTTGCGCGAAGCAGGGGACCTTTGGCAAGGTCGAATGGAGTACTAAAATCTTTCTCAACCCATACTTTTAAATCGCGTTCCTGTCCGGCTTTGCTACGCAAGTCATGCCGGCTGATGCGGAAATCGAGTGCACCAGGTTGCAAAATAAACTGACGGCCCCCTCCCTCCTGGTCGGGCTTAATAACGGTACGCAATATCTCATGCCGCTCCACGAGCGTATCAAAAGCTTTTTGCAAAAGATCAATATCAAGATCACCTTTGAATGAATTGGCGCCCTGTATATTATATGCAATGTTGGCCGCTTCAAATTGGCTAAGCACCCACAACCTGCGTTGCGAAGCAGAAAGAGGATAGCTCTCTGACGGCGGGACCGTTGCTATTGAAGAGAACTCCCTTTTGATTTCCTGCTCTACCAGCAATGCCTGCTGTTCAATATCTGCGCGCAAAAACAATTCCCGCAACTCTATCTTCACTTTAAATTCCCGGGAGATGCGGCTGGCAAGCCTGGTTGCCTTTAAACTATGTCCCCCCAACTCAAAGAAATTATCTTTCGCGCTTATTTTCTCTTTTGGCAGCCCCAGCACCACGCTCCATATCTCCGCCAGCTTCTCTTCTGTTCCTGTTGCCGGCGCAACATATTTTTTGCTGCTTACGATATCATCCCCGGATAATTGCGGCAATCGCTTTCTTTCTAACTTGCCATTAGCCGTTAGCGGAAGCGCCTGAAGCTCTACAATGTAAGAAGGCACCATGTACACCGGAAGCCTTTCCTGCAGGTAGGTACGCAAAGCAGCCTTTTGCAGCGCCTCTTTACTTACTACATAAGCCATAAGCTCGCGCTCTGCCCCACTTCTATCCTGTGCCGTTACCACTGCAGCTGTTACGCCATCGTATCCGCGGATCACTGATTCTATTTCACCCAACTCTATGCGATAGCCGCGAATCTTTACCTGGTGATCTTTGCGGCCGAGGTATTCAATATTGCCGTCTGGCAGCCAGCGGCCGTAGTCACCGGTTTTATACATTTTTGAACCAGGTGAAAAAGGATTTGCCACAAATTTTTCAGCAGTCAACTGAGGTTTGTTCAGATAACCGCGTGCAAGACCATCGCCGCCGATGCAGATCTCTCCCATTACACCAATGGGCATTAAATTGTTCTGCTCATCTACGATATACAGCTGTGTATTCCAGATAGGGCGACCGATAGGAATTTTTGTGTCTACCGCAGAAGTTTCATAAAAGCTTACATCAACCGAAGCTTCTGTAGGGCCATATAAATTATGAATTGGTATTCCTGATCTGCCATACCATTTTTTTACTGTTTCCAACGACAATGCTTCGCCGCTCGTCATCACGCATCTTAAGCTGCTTAAGTCTGTGGCAATACCTTTCTCATCAAACTGAGAACCCATGAAGCTGTTCAGCATGCCGGGAACAAAATGCAGGCAGGAAATTTTTTCGTTTTTGATCAGCGATAATATCCGATCCGGAGACGCAACATCGTCTTTATGGCAAAGCACCATTTTAGCGCCCCAGCACAAAGGCATAAATATCTCCCAAACAGAAACGTCGAAAGTAAAAGTTGTTTTTTGCAGGATGATGTCTTCTTCAGTGAACTGATATTGCTTCCACATCCACTCCAAACGGTTCACCAGGCCGCGATGTTCCGCCATTACGCCTTTTGGCTGCCCGGTAGACCCTGAGG
>JBAVMD010000787.1:0-13424 GCA_049689695.1 Chitinophagaceae bacterium
CCTGTGAAGGATTCAAAGAAAGCTTCAAAAATATGCTGTCATCAAAAGATATGTTCGCAAAGGGAAGCAGCACATTTTCCTGCACACCATTTTCTTCGGATGCCTTCAGCAGGAAATAAAATACTCCTGCATTACCGTGCATTAAGCCGCCATCGGTATCCATCTTTTCAGCAAGCCGGAAATTTTTTTCGGTGAAAGCATCAACCAGCTCTTTTACATTGCTTTCATATTCTTCTGAAGACAAGTAAAACATGCCAAGCCCGGCCAATCCATCATACAGGCTTACCGATGCTATTGAACGATATGCGTCGGGATCTGTAATCTTTGCGCTGACCTCGTTTATTCTTTCAGCAGCTTGTTCATCATGGAGAGAAAGCAGCATGCCGGCAGCTCCACACGCCCAGGAATATTCATTGACTGGCTCAAATATGCGCGCATCATTTGCGGCATAACGGGTTTTATACATTTCCAGCGCATGATGCGATACAATAGGGTTCTCAAAATTTCCCCAGTTGCTGAAATTTTCCACCCAGCAGGAATTTGCATGCTTGCCTGCGCCGTCGATCAGCATTTCAAGCGCCGGATTTGAAACGCAGCGGTTTACTTGCTGCAATACATATCTTATACCGGCACTGCCGTGTGCAAAACCGCAGGATGGTTTGATATTAAATTCTTCATCGTTCATCCAGTAAATACCTTGCCTGCCGGGTTTTGCATTGTTCATTATAAAACCAAGATACTGGTAGATGTACTTCAGCAGAAAAGGCTCTTTAGAGATCAGGTAGAGATGAAGTATCGTTAGCAAAGCACCCGCACGGCCATCATAGAGGTAATCAGTAGTATACTTCGAATGCAGGAAGCGATGATCCGCGGCCTTCGACAGTTCAAGGCAGGCAGCGATCAGTTGATCATCTCCGTTCAATATATATCGCTGCAATAAAAGATATATAACACCTGAACGGCCGGTATAGAGGCCGTAATTATCGGTGGGTGTATTTTTGCAATATTCTACAAGCCCGGCAATTGACTGATCAACGGCTGCCAGGTAATTTTCTTCTTTTGTTTGCTTATACAGTTCCAGTAAAAATAACAGCAGACCACTAACGCCCGAATCGATATTTTCAGGGTTATTCCAATTCAATAGTTCAGGATTGATCTTACCGCCTGTTTTCCAGCCCAACAGCCCGTTCTCACCTGATCTTTCCTGAAGCAGAATATTTCCGTACTCTTTCGCCAGTTCCAGCAATTGCGTTTCCTTTTTCTCCTTTACTAATAGCATAGTCTAAATTTGATGCGTTCTTATAAGGTTCATGATCTTATAGTAGTGTGCGGGATAGTCTTTTTGCAGGCGATATTCCATACAGTCTACGAGGTACCTGATCTTTTTATGCGTTGCATACAAATGCAGGTATTGCTGCTTATTCGGTACGCATGTAAAATCTACGATGTCGCTTAAAAAAGTATCCCAGTTGAGGTTCAGGTATTGAATATTTACTTTCTTATGTTCAGCTAAAGCAAACAGCAGAAATTGCTCAAAAATGATGTTCGAATAAGAAACATCGATTGTGTGCAAACGGTCGATGTTTTTATCGATAAACTCAAAAGCCTTTTTTGTGTAATCACTAAAGAACTGCAAATCGCAGCCCCCTATGATGCCGGCATTCACTGCTTTGATAGCGCTGTTCCTGATAATGGATTCGTCGAGTTCCGGGGGATAGTAATTGAAATTGCGGAGCATCGAAAAGAAAATGTCTGAGTAATGCTTGTTATAAAACTCCCCTTCTTCTTTCGACTGGCACAGGACACCCGATTGCTCTAATTCATCAGAAAATTTATTGAATATGAAAACATCTGCGTCAACATGAATGAATGGTTCTTTCTGAATCTGATAAGCATAGAGCTTGCCCAACATAAATAAGTCTTCGTGATAATGATTCAGGTTATCCAGAACAACTTCTACGTTTGAATAAGGCAATTCCAGTTTATTAATGAGCAGGTCGTATCCTTCCTGATCGGTCACCAACTCTACCTGGTCGTAATATTTGCGAAACTGAAGAGAACTCAATGTCCAACTGAAATAGTTGTATTTTTTATCCAGCCATCCGCATTTGTTTTCTTCTGCGAGTGTATTCCGGCCTTTCTTTTTACCGGGTTTTGTCCATAAGCTTTGAACTATTTTCATATTCGTCTATTTGGGGTTTGAAACCAAGGTTTCACGCAAAGACGCTAAGGAAGACGCAAGGACGCGGAGAGAGGCTTCGCCTTTTTTCTCCGCAAGAACCCGGGATTAAAAAAGGCGAAGCCTCTTACGCCTCTGCGTCTTCTTTTGCGTCTTTGCGTGAAATCTCTGCGTGAAATCTTTACAGATCCAGGCTGATCATATTGTCTTTATTTTCCCGCTGCCTGTTCTGATCGAGCAGGAAAGCAATGCGTTCGGCGATATTCTCCAATGTGGCCTCGATAAAGATTGTTTGAATGCTTACCTGTGTAGCAAAAGCGTGATTTATTTTTGCAGTCAATTGAATTGCCTTCAGGCTATGTCCACCCAGTTCAAAGAAATTATCCTTCACACTAATCTTTTCTTTTTCTATGCCTAATACTTCACTCCAGATCTCAGCCAGCTTCTCTTCTGTTGTTGTTCTTGGCGCGATGTATTCCTTTTCACTTTCGATATCATTACCTGATGGTTGCGGCAAACGCTTCCGGTCTAACTTTCCATTGCTGGTCAACGGCAACACTTCCATTTCGATGATATAGCCGGGCACCATGTACGAAGGCAATTTATCCTGCAGGTGTGCGCGAAGTGATTGCTTTGAGATGTCTTTACCTACAACATACGCGATCAATTCACGATCCCCTTCTTCTTTGGCTGAAGCAATCACTGCAACAGACTCCACACCCTCATACTGCCTGATGGCTGATTCTATTTCTCCGAGTTCAATGCGGTAGCCCCTGATCTTTACCTGTTCATCCAACCGGCCGCTGTATTCCAGTTCGCCGTTCTGCAGCACTCTCGCCCGGTCGCCGGAGCGATACAAACGTTCTCCTTTTTTGAATGGACTTTCGATAAATCTTTGCGCTGTCAGCTCTTCACGGTTCAGGTAGCCACGGCCAACCCCTGCACCGCCAACGTACAGCTCACCGGCTACGCCAACAGGTACAAGTTCCTGATGCTTGTCGAGCACATAGCAACTGAGTGTCGGTATTGGCCTGCCAATGCTGCTGCTGTCGGTGGCTATTTCTTCATCCGTGATTTCTTTATAGGTAACATGCACGGTGGTTTCCGTGATGCCGTACATGTTGATGAGCTTTGTATCTGGATAGCGATTCTTCCATTCCCAGAGTCTCGCTGGGCTAAGCGCTTCCCCGCCAAAGATCACGTAGCGAAGGGCAAGGTCTTTTTGCGGTTGTTGCAACTCCTGAGTGATCACCTGGTAGAAAGAAGAAGGCGTCTGGTTCAAGACTGTTACTCCTTCTGTTCTCAGGACCTGCAAATACGCGGCAGGGTCTTGTGCTACAGCAAGCGGTATCACCACTAACTTACCGCCGAAGAGCAAAGCGCCATACATCTCCCATACAGAAAAATCAAAGCAGTAAGAATGGAACATCGTCCATACATCGCTTGAACTAAAATCAAACAAAGGCTTATCTGTTTTTAATAAGCGAACTACATTCCTGTGCTCGATCATTACGCCTTTGGGATTGCCGGTGGTGCCGGAGGTGTAGATCACATAGGCAACATCTGAAGGCTGACTCACCAAAGGAAGGTTTTCCTTGCTGTATTCATCTTTCGATTCAAGGAAGAGTGTTAACTCTTTTTCATCGATCACTGCTTTGCAGCCGCTGTCGCTGTTCATGTAATCAATGCGTTCCTGCGGGTAGCGCACATCAATAGGCACATAGCCTGCACCAGCTTTGAGTATGCCAAGTATTGAAACGATCATCCATTCGTTCCTGTCAAGGCAGATACTTACGAAGTCTTCGCGGTTGATCGCATATTTTTTGCGCAGGTAATGGCCAAGCTGATTGGAAAGTTCGTTCAGCTGTTTGTATGTCATACTCCGCCCTTCGAAAACAACAGCCGTTGCGTCTGGAGTTTGCGCAGCCTGCTGCTCAAATAAGCCTACAATGGTTGCTGATTCATCATACGATGCAACTGTATCGTTAAATAAGTTTGTTAATTCATCGCGTTCCTCTTGACTCAAAAGTTTAAGCTCTTTTATGCTTACAGATGGATTAGATATCATTTGTTCTGCAAGCCTTATAAAATGTTGCTGCAAATTTTCAATCTGCTCTTCAGAATATAGGTTGCCGTTGCAATCGATCCGTAATTGAAGTCTGTCGCCTCCCGGACGCACCGTCAATGTAAAATCATAATTCGTCTGATCGAATATATCAGCAGACAGGAACGCTAAACCTCCCGAGCCCGCAGTGCTCTGCTGCAACATTTCCTGGACCGGATAATTCTCCACCACCATTACCTGGTTGAACAGCTCACGGCCTGCCATGGTTTGCGCCTGCACTTCCGCCAACTGCACATAGTGATGCCTGCTGCCCGCTATCCATTGCTGTTGCGAACGCCGCAACAATTCATCTACCTGCAATTCTTCATTCCAGCTTATGCGCACAGGCACAGTATTGCTGAACAAACCGATCATTTCTTCTACTCCTTCCAGATCCGCAGGGCGGCCGGATACTACCGACCCGAACACCACATCGCTGCTGCCCGTATACCTTCCCATTAACATCGCCCATGCTACCTGTACGAAAGTGCTTTCCGTTATGCCCATTCCTGCGGTAGTGTTTTTTATGGCTGATACCAATGGCAATGGAAGATCAAATTCGCGCTTCAACGGAGTATAGCCTGTGTTTTCAAATCCACGTTCACGCTTTGGCTCCCACATGCGGTTGCCTTGCTCAAACCCATCCAGGTACTGGTGCCAGTAGGCAAGCGATGCGCTTTTGTCGATACCACGCAGCCATTTGATATAAGCCGCATAATCTTTTACGGGATTCAATTGTGCATCTTTTCCTTCCAGCAAGCTATCGTAGATCGCAAAAAATTCGTTGATAAGAATACTGCCGCCCCAGCCATCCATCAATATGTGGTGATGGCTCCAGATGAATTCATACGTATCATCTCCGGCATATAGTATTGTCAATCGCATCTGCGATCCCGATGAAAGATCGAAACCCTTTTCACGGTCATTTTCTTTATAACGATTGATTGACCGTTCTGATTGATCGTTACTGGTATCAATGTATTCAAATGCGACATCTGCGTGCTTTTTTACCACCTGCAGCAGAATGCCATGGTCCTGCGTGAAATGACTGCGCAATACGCGATAGCGTGCTACCAGCCTTTCATAACTCTGCCTTAATAAATCAATGTTCAATGAACCCCTGATGCGGAAGCTTGTCTGCATGAAATAAGAAGACGAGTCCTTTGCACTCATCCAATGATAATACAGTCCTTCCTGCAGCGGGCTTAGTTCATAAACATCCTCTACATTTCCATCTTTATTCAACACCGCTACTTCGTCAAGGCTTAAGCCTCTGAAAGTGAGGTCTGAAGGCGTGATGTATTGCTGTTCTTGCTGGGATAACCAACCGATCAATTTTTCAAGTTCTTCCCTGTATGCAGTGATCAATTTCGTGATGGTTGGTGATTGATACTGCTGCTCACTGTACGCGACTGACATGCGCAGTTTACCTCCCGCTATCATCCCGGACACATCCAGCACAACGCCTCTGTTCATATCGGGACCAATATCATTTCCACGATAATCATCGCTGTATTGAAACAGTTCTTCGCCATTTTCTGTATTGACACCTGAACCGAAATCTCCCAGGTAATTAAACCCGATCTGGGGTTCACTGGTATATGTTTTGCCGGAGAGATAGCGAAGTATTCCATAACCGATGCCCTTGTCCGGTACACGATGCAGCGTTTCTTTTACTTCCACCAGTTGCGACGCAAGGTCTTCTTCGCGATGGATGTTTATTACTACCGGATAGCTGGTAGTGAACCAGCCAACCGTACGGGTAATATCCATTCCTTCCGAAATATTTTCACGGCCGTGTCCCTCCATATTCAGCAATGCACGATCGAGGCCAAACACTTTTTGAAGCGAACGCACAAGTGCTGTAAGCAGAATATCGTTGATCTCTGTATGATAAGCAGTGTAGCATTTCGTCTGCAACTGGCTCGTGAGCTCCTCGCTCAAAGTAAATGAAGCGCCAGCTGTATCTTTTACATGGTTGCTACCCTGTGCATGATCCAGCGGCAACGATTTTACGATCTCCGAATCCACTTTCGACCAGTAAGCATCTTCTGCCTGCAGCGAAGGTGAAGCCGCATATAATAATTGTTTATTCTGCCAATAGCGGAACGAGTCTGTTTTTAACGGAAGCGATAAAGCAGCTCCTGCTGTATGCTGCTGGTAGAGTTTTGACAGGTCTTCCAGCAAAACACGCCACGATACGCCATCAACTACAAGATGGTGCGCAACAAGCAACAAACGGTCGCCATCTTTGCAGTGAAACAATACCACTTTGAACAGCGGGCCCTGCTCAAGATTCATGGTTGATTGAACAAGGTCGCAATGAGATTTATATTGTTCATCATTTTCAACAGTGATCTCTTCAAACCCATAGCCTTGCTCAAGCCCTTTACTGTTTTGCATCCATCCCTGTTCTGTACGATAAAATACTTCGCGTAGAGCATCATGATGCTCCACAAGCTTGCCCAGGCATGCACGCAAAGCAATTTCAGATACCGGCCTGGCGCTGTATAATAAAAGAGATTGATTATAATGATGATTGTTTTGCGGATAGCGTTCGAAGAACATGTGCTGTACAGGGCTTAATGGTATTGTACCTGTAACAGTAGATTGATCTATGTAACGAACGGCTGTTTTTACATGAAGCGACAGGTCTTCCACAATAGGGTACAACAGCACATCCTGTATAGATAAGGAATATCCTCTTTGCTTCAATCGGGATACTACCTGTATGGATTTTATAGAATCGCCACCCAGCACAAAGAAATCATCTTTGATCCCTACCTGCTTTTTTCTCAATACTTCCTCGTACACACTTACAACGGCGATCTCTGCTTCCGTACGAGGGGCTATGTATTCTACAGCTCCTGTAAGCGCATTCCCTTCCACTGCAGGAAGCTTGCTCTTGTCAACTTTACCATTGCGGTTAAGCGGCAATTCCGCCATTTCAACATAATGATGCGGCAGCATATACACTGGCAACCATTTTGAAGCATAGCTGCGCAATTCAGCCAGGTTCAAAACATCACTGCGCTTTACCACGTATGCCACCAGTTCCTGAGTACCAGCTGTATTCTCACGCACCATTACCACAGCCTGTAAAACATTTTCATGCTTTTGCAGCAGGTTTTCTATTTCACCGGGCTCAATGCGATAGCCTCTTAGTTTGATCTGCTCATCCTTTCTTCCTAAAAATTCAAGCTGTCCATTTTCCTGCCACCGGCCTACGTCGCCTGTTTTATACATCCGGTAACCTTTCCTGAAGGGATCAGCTACAAATTTCTCCGCAGTCAGTTCTTCTCGGTTAAGATAGCCGCGTGCAATACCACGGCCACTTACACAAATTTCTCCCGCTACTCCTTTAGCGCAAGGCTGCCCGTTTTGATTCAATATGTATATGCGTGTGTTGGCGATGGGGCGGCCAATTGGTACCCGAGAGCTTTCTACAGTATTGCCTTGTGGGTTTTTGAAGACTGTTGCGCAGATGCTCGTCTCGGTAGGACCATACGCGTTATAATAATCTCCAAATGAAGAAAAGCCTGATACCTTATTTTTTACTGCTGCTTCGCCTGCAGTAACGAGTCTTTTTAATGTCTTCAGATCGGATGCTTCCAACAGTTGCAAATAAGCAGGAGGAATGGTAGCAATATCGATGTGATGCTCATCAATGAATTTTTTTACTGAACCCGGGTCTTTCTTTTCTTCTTCAGGGATGATATACAATGATCCGCCTGAACAAAGCGCTACAAATATCTCCGATACGGAAGCATCAAATGAAGACGAAGCAAATTGCAAATGACGATAACCTGCATGAACGTCAAAAATGGATTGCTGCGAACGGATCGTATTCGCTATTGCGCCATGCTCTATCATCACTCCTTTCGGTTCTCCTGTTGATCCCGAGGTATAGATCACATAGGCGAGGTCATTAATCCTGATCTTCATTTTCAAATCCTGCTGCTCGTACTTGTCCTTCTGGAACCGGAATACTGCCAGCGCCTGTTCATCGATCAACATTTTACAATTGCTGTCCCTGAGCATATAATTGATACGCTCTTCCGGGTAAGCAGGGTCCACCGGCACAAAAGCTGCGCCCACCTTTAATATTCCCAATATCGTTATGAGCATCCAATCGCTGCGGTCTAAACATACCGCTACGAGGTCTGCCTGTTTAATTTTATGTTTTTTCTTCAGGTAGTTGGCAAATTGATTGGACTGTTCGTTCAGTTCGCGATAAGTGAGGCTGCGATCTTTATATACTGCGGCAACTGCATCGGGAGTGCGTTGCGCCTGCTCTGAAAAAAGAGTGATCAGTGTTGCCTTCTCATCGTATTTAACATCTGTATTATTAAAGGATTCAACAAGCGTAACGCGTTCCTGTGTTGTTAAAAAATCCAGCTGGCTTATTGGTAAACCGGGTGTTTCAAGAACCGATTTTGTTAGTTGCTGTAAATGAGTTCCCAATTGCTCTATCAGATCGCTGCTGTAAACATCACTATTGTACGTGATGCTTACAAGTATGTCTTCGGCTGATTCAGTAAAATTGAATACAAGATCGAACATGGCGGTGCTTGAAGAAGCTTTTTCATATTTGAACATGCTTAACACATCGCTCTTCTGCTGACCGGTCAGGTTCCTTGTTTCGATATTCTGAACAATCACTGCCACATCAAATAAGGGATGGCGGCTGCGATCGCGCACCAACTGCAACTCTCCAACCAATTCGTCAAACGGGTATACCTGGTGCTCGTAAGCGCCTAAGGTCATTTTCTTAACGCGTTCCAGCAATTCAGAAAAACTATCACTGCCGGAAAACTGCGTGCGTAAAGCCAATGTGTTGGCATAAAAACCGATCTGCTCTTCAAGGTCAGGATGTTCCCTGCCTGCAACCGGGCTTCCAATGATAATGTCTTCCTGCCCTGTGTATTTATACAGCAATGTATTCACCAACGCCACAATGCTCATGAACAAGGTGGCGTTCTGCTGCAGGCAGAGACTTTTAATTCCTTTATGCTCCTGCGTTCCTATTTGTTTGTACGTTATACTGCCGTTGTAAGTTTTAACCGCAGGCCTTTGCTGATCTGAAGGAAGGTCCAGTACCGGCAATGATCCGCTGAAATGTTCGAGCCAATAAGAACGATGTTCCTGCAGGGAAACTCCACTGAGTTGCTTCTGCTGCCATACTGAATAATCTTTGTACTGGATGCGCAGATCATTCAGCAAATTTGATTCGCGGCCTTTGTGGTAACGATAATAATACAACAGTTCCCGTATCAGCACGCCCATAGACCAGCCATCGCTGATGATGTGGTGCATCACATAGCTCAATACCCAGCGATGTTCATCGAGTTGGTATAAACCTGCACGCAAAAGCGGTCCGTTGCCCAGATCGAACGGACGAACAAAATCCGCTTCAACAAATGCCAGTAATTCCTGCTCCTGGGTCTTGCTGTTGCGCACATCCTGATACGATATGGCAAACGCATGCGCGTCAGGTTTCAATATATACTGCCTGACCTCATCATTTGCATCCTGCCTGAATACGGTGCGAAGGCTTTCATGCCGCTCAATGAGCATCGAGAAACTATACTCCAATGCCTGCTGATCAAACTCTCCTTCGAACATGTAAGCGCCGGGCACATTGTAGGCAGCATTGGCTCCTTCAAACTGACTCAGTATCCATAGGCGACGCTGTGAAGCGGAGAGTGGATAGCTTTCAGCCGGCGGCGCTGTTTCTATCGAATAAAACTGACTGCGTTTTGTTTTCTCGATCAGTTGTGCCTGGTCTTCCATTACTGCGCGCATGAAGAGTTCCCGCAGTTCTACTTTAACGTCAAATGCGCGGTAGAGCAAGCCTGCCAGACGGGTTGCTTTCAGGCTATGTCCGCCCAGTTCAAAGAAATTATCCTTTACACTGATCTTTTCTTTCTCTATGCCCAATACTTCACTCCAGATCTCAGCCAGTTTTTCTTCCATTGCTGTTCGCGGAGCGATGTATTCTTTTTCACTTTCAATGTCATCACCTGATGGTTGCGGCAAACGCTTCCTGTCTAACTTGCCATTGCTGGTCAATGGAAGCACTTCCATTTCGACGATGTAGCCTGGCACCATGTAGGAAGGCAATTTCTCCTGCAGGTGTGTGCGAAGCGATTGTTTTGAGATGCCTTTACCTACAACATACGCTATCAGCTCACGATCTCCTTCTGTTTTTGCTGTAGCGATTACTGCAACAGATTCTATTCCCTCATACTGCCTGATGGCTGATTCTATTTCTCCGAGCTCGATACGGTAACCCCTGATCTTTACCTGTTCATCCAACCGGCCGCTGTATTCCAGTTCGCCATTTTGCAGCACTCTGGCACGGTCGCCTGAACGATACAAGCGTTCTCCTTTTTTGAATGGACTTTCGATAAATCTTTGTGCTGTCAGCTCTTCACGGTTCAGGTAGCCGCGGCCAACGCCTGCACCGCCTACATAAAGTTCACCCGCTACACCAACAGGCACTAATTCCTGATGCTTGTCGAGCACATAGCAACTCAGCGTTGGTATCGGCCTGCCGATGCTGTTGCTGTCGGTGGCAATCTCTTCATCCGTAATTCCTTTATAAGTAACATGCACGGTTGTTTCCGTAATGCCATACATGTTGATGAGCTTTGTTTCGGGATAGCGGTTCTTCCATTCCCAGAGTCTTGATGGGCTGAGTGCCTCACCGCCGAAGATTACATAGCGCAATGCGAGGTCTTTTTGCGGCTGCTGCAATTCCTGCGTGATCACCTGGTAGAACGAAGAAGGTGTCTGGTTCAGGACTGTTACTCCTTCTGCTCTCACGACCTGTAAATACGCCGCGGGGTCCTGTGCTACAGCAAGCGGTATCACCACTAACTTGCCTCCGAAGAGCAAAGCGCCATACATTTCCCAGACAGAAAAATCAAAGCAGTAAGAATGGAACATCGTCCATACATCCGATGAACTAAAATCAAACAAAGGCTTATCTGTTTTTAATAAGCGCACGACATTCTTGTGCTCGATCATTACGCCTTTGGGATTACCGGTGGTGCCTGAAGTGTAGATCACGTAAGCAACATCGGTGGGTTGATTTACCAGGGAAAGATTTTCCTTGCTGTATTCATCTTTTGATTCAAGGAAAAGCAATAATTCTTTTTCATTGATCACGGCTTTACAGCCGCTGTCGCTGATCATGTAATCGATGCGTTCCTGCGGGTAGCGCACATCAATAGGCACATAGCCTGCTCCGGCTTTGAGTATGCCGAGTATCGACACGATCATCCATTCATTCCTGTCAAGGCAGATACCTGCAAGGTCTTCACGATTGATCGAATATTTTTTGCGCAGATAATCGCCAATCTGATTGGAAAGCTCATTCAGCTCACTGTAAGTCATGCTGCGCTCTTCAAAAACAACAGCAGTTGCATCTGGTGTTTGCGCTGCCTGCTGCTCAAACAAGCTTACAATCGTTGCCGATTCATCATACAATGCAGCCGTATCGTTAAATAAGTTTGTTACTTCTGTACGCTCTTGTGCAGACAGCAGATTCAACTTCCTGATTGGAACAAAAGGTTCGGCTGTAATAGCCTTTAATAATTGCACAAAATGATCAGCCAATCGTTCAGCCGTTTGCTGATGGTAGATATCGCTGTTGTAAACAAGACTAAACCGCATGCCATCCGCAGCTTCTGCAAAATCAAATCCAAGGTCGAATTTGCTTACGGCGCTTTCGGGGCCCTCATAACCTTTTGCATGCAACTCACCAGAGTGGTGAACACCATTAGAGAAAGCATTCTCCGCATTTTGCACCACGAGTGAAACATCAAATAGCGGGTGCCTGCTCATGTCGCGCTGCAGATCAAGCTTATCCACCAGCGCATCAAAAGGATATACCTGGTGCTTGTATGCACCCAGGGTTCCCTGCCGGATAGTTTCCAGCAATTCAGCGTAGGTATCGTCTTCACTGAACTGCGTGCGCAATGCAAGCGTATTCACGTAAAAGCCTATCTGGCCTTCAAGGTCAGCATGCTCACGGCCTGCAATCGGACTGCCGATGATAATATCTTCCTGCCCCGCGTATTTATTAAACAATACGTTCACTGCTGCCAGCATGCTCATAAAAAGTGTGGCCCCTTGCTCGCTGCCCATTTCTTTTATGGCCTTTGTTGTTTCTGCGTTGATATGACGCTTTACCACACCGCCATTATAAGTTTTCACAGCAGGTCGGGCATTATCCGCCGCAAGCTCGAGCACAGGAATTTCACCTTCAAATTGCTGCAACCAATAAGCTTCATGCGTTGAGAGGTCGCCCTCAAGCTGCTGCTGTTGCCAGACCGCATAATCCTTATATTGTATATTCAGTTCATTCAAAGGACTGTCTTCTCCGTTAATGCAGGAATTATACAATCGCATCAACTCGGAGATCAGGATGCCCATTGACCAGCCATCGCTGATGATGTGGTGCATTACATAACTCAGTATCCAACGGTCATCTGATGTTTGATATAAGCCGGCGCGCAAAAGTGGACCACTGGCAAGATCAAAAGGCCTGATGCTGTCTTTATGCACCAGCTCATTGATTTTTTCATTGATGTGTTCTTCGTTGCGCAGGTCTGCATAATCCATTTTAAATTTTACTGCGCTGTTGCCAAGCACGATCTGCCTAACTTCTCCCAATACATTTTCCCTGAATACCGTGCGCAGGATCTCATGCCGCTCTATCAGGCTCACAAAACAATACTCGAGCGCTACCCTATTTAATTTTCCCTCCAGGATATACACTGCGGGAATGTTGTAAGCAACGTTGGCATCGGCAAAACGGCTCAGCACCCATAACCTGCGTTGAGATGATGACAATGGATAATCCGGCTGAATGGGCGCAGGAGGAATAGAAGAATGATCTTCTCTTTTCTTTTTGTATGAATCAATAAACTGCATAAGGTCTTCCTTGTGCAACCTGATCTCATCCAACAGATCATTATTGATAATGCCTTTCGGTGCTTTAATATCCAGCTTGCCATCTACGGATTGGATATTGATGTTTAATTTTTTTAATCGCGTATACAAATCTGCTATCATACGTGAAAGTTTTCGATATTATCGGCGTTTTCTAATTGTTGTATTTCTGCATTGACC